>NZ_KV789592.1:0-29623 GCF_001807625.1 Neisseria sp. HMSC03D10 | reverse complement strand
CCGTACTGGTTTAAATTTAATCCACTATATTTCTCTTCCTGCACAGGCGGGAGCACAAAGGACGGTATGAATCGGTTTATTTGAATTTACTACATTTTCAGAAAGGACAATGATGCCTTACGTCAATATCAAGGTAACGGGCGGCAGCGAGGCTCCGAGTGCCGAACAGAAAGCCGAGCTTATCCGCGGTGTTACCGAGCTGCTTGCCCGTGTGTTGAATAAAAATCCGCAGACCACGGTCGTCGTCATTGATGAAGTGGACATGGATAACTGGGGTATCGGGGGTGAAAGCATTACCGTGCGCCGCGCCAAAGCGCAAAAATCGGGATAAGCGCGCCTTATCGGGAATAGATGCCGTCATATCAGCTTGCGTCTGCGCGAAAAAGGAAATGACAGCGATACAAAAAGCCGGTTTGGGATACTTGTCCGCAATGTTCGGATATGACTTTTTTCCTGTTCATCGAAACTCAAAAGGTCGTCTGAAACCGGATTTCAGACGACCTTTTTGTGTTTCTGCACAGCGGCTTATTCTTCCGGAGCGCGGAAGGTGTCGTGGCAGGATTTGCAGCTTGCGCCGGTTTCGCTGTAAGCGGCTTTGATTTCTTCCAGCTTGCCGGTTTGCGCGGCGGCGTTCAGTTTTTCAACGGCAGCGGCGAATTTGTCCTCTTCGGCTTTGAATTTGGCCGCATCAGACCAAACCGCAGGCAGGGCGCGGCCGTTGCCTTTGTCGTCAGATTGGAAGAAGGTGAAAGGTTTTTTGCTGCTTTCGGCAAAAGTTGCCGCAGCCTGCTTGAATTTTTCCACGTCGTAAGGCTCTTCGCCTTTTACCATTTTGCCCATGCTGGAGAACTCGGGCATCATGGATTTGAACGCAGTGGTACGGTCTTCGGAGATCGGACCTTTGGGTTGCGCGGGTGCACCGCCGCAGGCGGCAAGGGTCAGGGCAGCGAGCAGCGCTGCTGAGAAGAGTTTGGTATTCATGGCTTTGGTGTCCTGTGATAGTATTTTGTTATTCATATTTTTCAGACGACGTCCGAAGAGGTCGTCTGAAAAGTTGCAATCATACCTGAAATGGGTTTACAAAACGAGAAAAGAAAGGAAATAGTTATGGCGATTTTGGTTACCGGCGCTTCGGCAGGTTTCGGTGAGGCGATGTGCCGCACGTTTGCGCAAGCCGGTTATTTCGTTATCGGCGCGGCACGGCGCAGCGAGAAACTGCAGGCATTGGCGGCTGAGTTGGGCGAGCGGTTTTATCCTTTAGAAATGGACGTTTCTCGTACCGAGTCGATACGCAACGCGCTCGACAGCCTGCCTGAAAATTTTGCCGAAATCGATTGCCTGATCAACAACGCCGGATTGGCTTTGGGTTTGGAAACAGCGGACAAGGCAGATTTCAGCGATTGGGAAACCATGATTCAAACAAATATCGTCGGTCTGACTTTCTTAACGCGCCAAATCCTGCCGCAAATGGCGGAGCGCAAACAAGGCTATATCATGAATCTGGGTTCGATTGCCGGCAGCTATGCCTACGAGGGTAGTAATGTGTACGGCGCGACCAAGGCGTTTGTGCGCCAGTTCAGCATGAACCTGCGCGCGGAATTGGCGGATAAAAACATCCGCGTCACCAACATCGAGCCGGGTTTGTGCGGCGGTACCGAGTTTTCCAATGTCCGCTTTAAGGGCGATGACGAGCGGGCGGAAAAGGTTTATGAGAACGTCGAATCCATCCGGCCGCAAGACATTGCGGATACGGCTTTGTGGCTCTATCAGCGTCCGGCGCACATGAACGTCAACTCCATCGAAATCATGCCCGTCGCCCAAACGTTTGCCGGTATGAAAGTGATCCGCAATACGCTGCCCGTGCCCGCACAGGCGGAGAATTTTGAGAAACAGAGTATGTCTTTGTTTGCACGGATTAAGTCGTGGTTCAAATAGGGTTTTGAAAGAAGAAAGGTCGTCTGAAAATGGTTTCAGACGACCTTTTTAGTTAGGGATTTCAGGGTTTGACAGGTTTGCCGTTGATGCTGACGGAAGTCAGTTTCAAATCGTAGGTTTTGCCGTCGTCGGTATAGCTGATTTGGGCGGGGATGTTGCCCAAGGAGGTGGCGAAGGAATAGGTTACAGTGTCGTCGCCGCGTTGTACGCGGTATTTTTCGACGGGTATGGCTTTGCCGTTCAGGGTATAGCTGCCGCTGCCGATTTTGCTCATACCGCTGACGGGATAGATTTTTTTGCCGTTGGTGATGCTCAGGCGGGCGGGCAGTTTCGCATCGTTGGCGGCAAGCTGCCATGCCAGCGTGAATAAATCGCTGATGTTGCCGCCGACGGTTTCGGTTTGCAGCTCGCCTGTTTTACCGTAGGTAACCTGATTGCCTCGGAATTTGGCTTCGGCATAGGTTTTGCCGTCGCGGACATCTTTATAGTAACTCGGGCGGATGGTGTTGCCGCTGATGCTGCCGCCGGATTCGAAACGGATGTGGTAGAGCGGGACTTTGATTCTGGAAACGATGGTGTATTGGTTGCCGTTGCGTGTGAAGGTCATGGTGGCGGGTATGCCGTAGCTGCCGGAGTATTTCAGGGTGGCTGATTGGGGTAGTCCTGCGGCATAGGCGTTTGCGGCGCTTAGGGAGAGGGCGGCGGCGATTAGCAGGGTGGGTGTTTTCATGATATTTCCTCCTGTTTTGGGTCGTCTGAAAGGGTTTCAGACGAGCTTGGTTTATTGGAGATTGCCCGAACCGAACATAAATTCTATCTGGCTTTGGTAATGGCTGTTGCCGTTGCGTTTGTCGAAGTCGGCGGCAAGCTCGCGGGCATGTTGCGCCGCATCTTCGTCAAAGGGGTAGAGTGCGATGAGGTAGTCCAAATAGAGCATATTGTCGTTTTGGGCATGTTGAATAATGGCGTCGCCGTGCCGGTTCATCAAGTCGAGGGCGCGTTGCGACTGTCCGAGTTTGTAAGACAGTTGGGAGAAGAGGGGAATAAGGCGGACGAAAATTTCGTCTTCTTCGGCGTTGATTTTGTCTATGGCTTCATCCAAAAGACGCTCTGCTTCGGGATATTTGCCCAGCCGTATCATGCTGTCGATGGCGGGATGGTAGGTAATATGCGGCACTTCGGCACAGGTCATTTCGCCCGTTAAGATGGGTTGGGCGGCGTCGATGGCTTTTTGATACTGTCCGATGAAATGGTAGAAGTTGACTTGTTCGGTCTGTTCGCACGCGGGACAGTCGGAAAATTCGTCTGTCGCGGTTTGCTGCCATTTTTGGAAATTTTCTTTGGCGGCGGTGTGGTCTCCGGTCAGGATGTTTTGCAGCATCAGGGTTTTATAAAATGATGAAAGACTAAACCGCATGTTTTCATAGTGGTAGCGCATTGTTTCGTTCGCTTCCTCGATTTCCTTTTTGTCGAGAAAGAGGTCGCGGGCAAGAGTGGGAATGATCCATTTGAATTTCCACTGGCAATCGATTAAATCGTAGAAGCCTTCGGGAAAGCCGTCGTCTTCAGGATGCTGCTCGTAGCTTTCGTCACAGCGGTCCAAGTGATGGTCGATCAGCCAGTTTAGGCAGTGCAGCTTGAAACCGGGAGAAAAGGATTGGTTGCTGAGTACGTCGCCGACAACAAAATTGCACAATGCCAACGTTGTTTCGGGGTCGTTTTTGAGGCTTTGGTTGAATAAATCGATGGCTTTGCTTTGGCGTTGACGGTAGTCGGATTCGGAAATGATATCCAAAAGGGTCAACTGGTTTTGGCTCATGGTTTTTCCTTATGTGGTACTGCTGCTTAGGCGGGGATTACGCGAGCAGGGTTTGTCCTTCGGCGTTGCGCTCTGAATTGAATACGCGGTTGCCTTCGATTTTCAGACGACCTGCAACGAAATCGGCAACAGCTTGCGGGAAAAGGCGGTGTTCGACGGTCAGGACGCGTGCGGCAATGTCGTCGGGCGTGTCGCCGTCGAGGATCGGGACGATGCCTTGCGAGATAATCGGACCACAGTCCAGCTCGGGGGTTACGAAGTGGATGGTGCAGCCTGCGACGCGGCAGCCGGCTTCAAGGGCGCGTTCGTGGGTATGCAGGCCGGTGAAGGCGGGGAGGATGGACGGGTGGATGTTGATTAGGCGGTTTGAGTAATGGGCGCAGAATTCGGGCGTGAGGATGCGCATAAAGCCTGCGAGGACGACCAAATCAGGTTGATAGGCATCGATTTTCTCCATCATGGCTTGGTCGAAAGCAAGGCGGCAGGGGAAGTCTTTGTGGTTGAGGCTGTCGGTGGCGATGCCGCGCTCGGCTGCCCAAGCCAGTCCGGCGGCGGTTGCGCTGTTGCTGAGGACGGCGGCGATGCGGGCGTTTGGAATGGCGGCATTGACGATGGCCTGCATATTGCTGCCGCGGCCGGAGATGAGGATAACGATGTTTTTCATGGTGTCGGGCTTTCGATTTTTTTCAGGCAGTCATTGTATAGCAAAATAAAATCGGAATGCTATGCGTGATACGGATGGGAATCGGATTTGCAAAGGTCGTCTGAAACGGATAAACCGTACCATTGCTGCCTGAAAACAGATAACGGCAGTTGGGAGTTGGGGGGGATTTGTAATGAAAAATGCCCGAAACGGATTAGGTTCGGGCATTGGGTTAAAGCGCGGGCTTATTGGACTTTTTTGATATCAACTTGACCGGGGGCAGGCTGGAAGTCTTCGGGTTTGCCGATTTTAACCAGCTTCACGTCGAATACCAAAGTGGAATTCGGACCGATTTTACCACCGGGAACTGCCTGATCGCGGTAGGCAAGTTTGGACGGGATATAGAATGTGGCTTCGCCGCCTTCTTTCAGGAGCTGGATGCCTTCAGTCCAGCCGGGGATGACTTGGCTGACGGGGAAGGTGGCAGGGCTGCCGCTGGCTTTGCTGCTGTCGAAGACGGTACCGTCAATCAGGCGGCCTTCGTATTCGACAACGACGATGTCGTCTTTGGTAGGCTGTTTGCCTTCACCTTCTTTGGTGATTTTGTATTGCAGGCCGGAGGCGGTGGTTTTCACGCCTTCTTTAGTTGCATTTTCTTTAAGGAACGCTTCGCCTTTCTCCAAGTTGGCTTTGGCGTCAGCTTGAAGTTTTTCTGCGGCTTTGGTTTGTTGTTCGGTCAGGAATTTCATCATGACTTCTTGCGCTTGGGCTTCGGTCATTTTGTTTTCTTTGCCTTCATAAGAAGCCTGCATGGCTTCGATGAAGACTTTCATATCAATTTCCGCGCCTTGATCTTTCATTTGTTTTAAAGATCTGCCGATGTCCATACCCATTGCGTAGCTGGCTTGTTGGGTCGGTGTGCCGATAGAAGATGCGTCTGTTGCGGCAGAAGCTGCGGATGCGGGAGCAGAGGCAGCCGGAGGTGTATTAGTGTCTTTTTTGTCGCAGGCGGTCAGTGCCAATGCGGCGGCGATTGCCAATGCGCTGAATTTGAAAGTTTTGTTCATGGTGTTTTCGTCTTTTAAAAGGGTCAGTAAAACAAAGTCGGGATTATAGCCCAGTTTGATTCAAAAGGAATCAAAGCTGTTTAAATTTTTGGCTTGGATTGTAAAGCTGTTTTCAGACGACCTTCGGTTTCAGGCTTTTCCAGTCATATTGTGGTGTTCGATGGTAAAGCCGCTTTTTCTGTATGCGCTGAAGCGTTCGCGTGCGTCGGCGAGTTCTTCCAAACTGCTGCCTACGATTTCGAGTACGCGGGCGGGGATGACAGGGGCTTCGTTCCAAAAGTCGGGCGAGAGGTTGAGGACGGTGGCGTTTTCAAGTACGGTGGGCAGTGTGTTGCCGAATGCGAGCCATACGGGTGTTTCAGACGACATGGGTTGGTCAGGCTGCCAGATTTCGTGCGGAATGAAACTTTCGGGGATTTGCTGCCAAAGGTCGCGGTCGAGGCGGCGGATGGTCTCGGCAGAATCTGACCACACCAATATCTGTCCGCCGTCGCGTATGGCGCGCGCAATCAGGCGGCAGGCGAAGGCGGCGGGGTCGGCGGCGTGGGTGTAGAAAGTAGCTTTAGGCATGGCGAGGGAGTGGGGTGGGGAAATGGGGATTATAGTGAAAACGGGTTGAAAGGGCTATTGGGCTTCCTGAATTGGATTTCAAACCTTTTGTCTTTGTTTTTTCAGACGACCTTTTTTGCGGCAGTCAGCCCTGTTCCAACACCTTCCGCGCCGCTTCCGCGCCCCAATACAAAGCTTCTTCGAATACCGAATAGCCGCTCAAATCGCTGTGGGCAAACAGCAGGCCTGACGCTCGGTTTCTGATTTTTAACAAAGATTCATCGTTCAGATAACCGACTTTCGGCACACTCATGCCGTGTCCGCGCACCGTAACATCAACGTGGGAAACGTGTTGCCAGAAGCCCTCTCCGTAGGCGGCAATCAAGTCTTTGGCGGCCAAGTCGCGCAGTTCTTCGTCGGTGGCTTCGAGCAGTTGGCGGCGGACGGCTTGCGGGGTATCGTGGTTGAGGGCGGCGTAGGCGGTGAAGATGGTGCGCTCGGCGCGGGCGACGCGGATGAGCTGGTTGGTGGCGACGACGTAGCCGAGCCCCTGGCTGCCGTAGATGACGTTATCCCACGCCGTTTCGCTGTTGTTTTTTTCTTTCGGGAAACTGTGCAGCTCGAAATTAGCGATTAACCACGGGGCGTATTCGGGGATGTTCAGCCCGTATTGCGCGGGATTTTCGACGATACGGGCGGCGACCATCAACGGCATGGCGGAGATAACGTGTTGTGCGGTCAGGGCGACGGTTTCACCGCTTGAATTGTCGCGCAGCCAAACTTCGATACGGTCGTCTGAAAGCGGTTTGATTTTGACGGCGGATGCGTTGACAGAAGCGGATTTTTCGAGGCGGATGCGGTTTTCAGACGACCATTGCCAACCTTCCTGCAAACCGGCATGGCGGCGCAGGTTTTCGGAAAGGCGCGCCAAACCTTCGGGCCAAGTGAGGACGGTTTCCGCGCTGTTGCGGGCGGCGAAGTAATGCAGTCCGGCAAAGGCGGATACTTGCGCTATGCCCTGCCCGTAATCGTCGCGGCAGCAGTAATCGAGATACCACAAGAGTTCGGGCGAGGTGTAGCCCTCTCGCACAAGCCATTGTTTGAACGTCAACTTATCAAGTTTGCGCCACGTTTCGTCTGCCGATGACAGGGCTATCGGAATGGCGAAAATCTTTTTGCCGTCGCTGCCGTAAGCCTGTTTCAGACGACCGATTAAATCAAAAAAACGTTTGGAATCCGCATCTTCCTTCGGCAACAGGTGTTCATGCCATTTATCCTGATACAAAAGGCGCGACTCGGGCGCGTAAACCAAATCGGTTTCCCTGAAACTGCCGTCCGATTGCAAGATACCAAAATCCGCCAGCATCTCGCGCACATACGCGCTCTCTTTTGACGGTAAGGCAAGATAATGCGCGCCGCTCGGTGCTTTCAGGCCGTCTGAAGCGGCGTAGGCGGCATTGTTGCCGTTGCGCTCGAACCCTTCCGCCAACAATACATCACGATGACCGTGTTTTGCCAAATACCACAACGCCCCCAACCCCGCCGCACCGCCGCCGAGTATCAGCGTATTGCATTCGTAACGGCGGCTCGGCGGGCTGAGCAATTTCCCGTCGCGCAACAAATGCCCCAACGGCAGCCCGACGCGGTTGACGGAAACCGGCGGTTTGCGGTTGAGGCGGTTATAAGTCAGCCAAGAAAAAGATGACGCGGCGGCAAGCGCGGCGGTGTAACTGAGGAATTGACGGCGTGTCGGCATGGGGTTGGATGTTGGTTTAGGGTTCTGATAGGTCGTCTGAAAAAATTAAGACGGTTTCAGACGACCATTACAGGTTTTATTATTCTATTGGTGGCTCTATATCGTCCAATATTCCTTCGCCACGTTGCGCAATCGTCCAAACGGCCTGTTCCGCCGCCAATTCCCTGCACAATATTTCCTTCACTCTTTCCAACTTCATGCCGCCGCAGATAAATGCGTCTATGGCGGCGAAGCGGTGTTCCGGCCAAGTGTGGATGCTGATGTGGGATTCGGCGAGCAGTAAGATGCCGGTAATGCCGCCTGCGCCGCCGAAGGTGTGGAAACGTTCGGCGAGAACGGTGGCTTCTGCGGCTTGGGCGGCGGTTTTGAGGGCGTTTTTCAGACGACCTTCGTCTTTCAAGACAGCTTCATCACAGCCATATAAATCTAAAAGGCCGTGGTTGCCGGGGATATGGGTCATTTATGACCTCCGGAATAACCGCTACCGCCGTAATAACCGCCGCCGTAATAGCCGCCGGAGTGCATACGTGAACCGTCGGAATCGGAAGAGCCGTAGCTGATGATCATGGAGATGACGATGATGATGGTGCTGAAAATGATGTAAGTGGTTCTCGACATGGTTTAATCCTTATCCTCGTCTTTTTTGCCCATAGTCCACATTAACCAGGCTCCTATGAAGATGACGGAGGGGGTGGCAGGATTGTCGCTGATTATCAGAGCAGGGAGGTTGACGACAACCAAAATGGCGGTCATCACGATTCTCAGTGATTTATCAATACCGTCTGCCGCCATTTTTGCGGTGTAATGCGGTGCGCGGCTGCTCAGGCTAAATGCCTCGGCAACTTCGCTGTAATCAACCGGAACGCTTTTGCTCCATGCCATTTCGTGCGTGTTCAATTCGGCAGAAAGTTTGCGGTTTTGTCCGTCGCGGTAGTCGCTGTAATAGTTCAAATCGCCCCTTCGGATGCGCCAGTAGAACGCGCCGGCAGCGACTTCGACCCTGCCGCCGTAGTCGTAAAGTTTGCCGCAGCCTTGCGGTTGGCGGTTGCGGTCGAGGCGCGGCCATGTATTTTGGGTTTGGGAAAGGCTCCAGCCGTCATCGGATTCGACCAGCCACAGGAAACCTTGCGTCGGGTTGTAAAGCAGATATTCCGACCATTGGCCTTCGGGCGTGAGCACGCGGTTGGCGCCGTTAAACAGGTTGTCGAATGTTTCCTGTGCGTCGGTTTCGGCGTATCTGACTGCGCCCATAACGTAAAATTCGCGGTTTTTCAGACGACCTTGTCTGCCAACGGGCAGGATAAACAGGCTTTGCTGCGCGGTGCGCATGGCGTTGGCGGTAATGAGTTCGGCTTTGTCTTTGTCGATTGCCAATTCGCTGCCGCAGCTTGGGCAGTTGAGATGGGGGGTGAGGCCGCTGACCCAGTGGACGGACGAGCCGCAGTTGGGGCAGTTCTCAGAGGCGATGCTGCCTTTCAGACGACCTGCGCTTTCTTTGATTTCGTCTTCACTGCGGGTGTTTTCCAGCTTCAAATCATCCAAGTTCACCATGCGGCCGAAGAAGGTTTCTGGTGTTTCATCGCTGTAATCGAGCGTGATGAAAAGGTCTTCGCAACGCCAGTCGGCAACTTTGTTCTGACTGTCTTCGTTCAAAACAAACGGCAGCTCACCCTGCGCGGCAGCACGTTTCAGGCTGATGTGGCGCACGTCTGAGGCGACATAGCGTTTGTTTTGGAAAGTCAGTTCGCTAAATCCCGCCCGAATGTCCTCAAAGCGCGGCGGGTTGTCGGTTTCGACGGGCATGGTCATCACATACAAATCGCCTGCTTCCGAAAGCCAGCCCGTCCTGCCGTCGTCAAACAGCACGTACCATTCGTTCCATGCGCCGTCGTCGTATTGCACCTGAAGCCGTCCGACCAGGGTGAAGCGTTGCGTAAGGAATGTACCGACTGTGCCGATTTGCAGCGGGCTGAAATTTTCCAGCAATGCGGAATCGCGGCCGGAATCGACGATGCCGTCATCCTGCCGCACCAGCATGCTGTTGCAGTAGCCGCATACCAGCGTAACGGCTGAGGCGGAATGCGCTTCGACAGGCGCGCCGCAGCTCGGGCAGTCGGTTTTAAAGAAGGGGGTGTTTGACATGTTTGCTTTTCGGAAGTGGGTTGGAAGTTTCAGACGACCTTGCAATAGTGTGGGACGGATTTGGGTTTTAAAAGTCGAAATATCGACGGCTAGATTTCACCGTATAGACCGATTGAACCGCCAAAGGTCGTCTGAAACCCTCAATCTGTTTTCAGACGACCTTTTTAATATCAGCCGATCAACTGCTTCAACACTTCCGCTTTGGCTTTATCGTAATCCTCTTGAGCAATCAAACCGCCGTCCAGCAAAGATTTGAGTTTCGCCAATTTTGCCTGCGGGTCTTCGGAGGCCGTCTGAACGGTTTGGGCGGGTTGTGCTGCCGGTTGCGCCGCGGGCTGCATCATGCCCGCCATCGCGCCTGCCATTGCCTGACCGACGCCTGCGCCCACACCCAAGCCTGCGCCGATTCCGGCAAGTCCGCCTTCGTTTTGCGCGGCAAGCGGGATGGATTCGGCGGTTTGGTATTGGGTGTAGCGTCCCAAGTCGCCGATGACACCCATGGAAATTTTCTTATCCAACGCTTCTTGGATGGCGGCAGGCAGAGTGATGCTTTCGACGGTGAAGTTTTCCAGCGTCAAGCCGAGTTTGGCAAATTCCGCGCCGAGCAGTTCGCCGATTTTTTGCGACAGCAAAACTTGGTTTGCCGCCATATCCAAAAACGGAATGCCGGAGCTGCCGAACGCCGCCGCGAGTTGGGTGACGGCGATATTGCGCAACTGGTTTTCCAACTCGACACCGCTGTATTCTGCCGCTACGCCGCTGACTTCTTTGAAGAATTTTGCCGGATCGCTGATGCGGTAGGCGTACATGCCGAACGAGCGCAACTGCACCGCGCCGAACTCGGCATCGCGCACAGTAACAGGTTGCGACGTACCCCATTTCCGCGCAAGCTGTTGTTTGGTATTGAAAAAGTAAACATCGGATTTAAACGGGGATTCAAAGAGTTTGTCCCAGTTTTTCAGGTTGGTCAACAGCGGCAGGGTTTGGGTATTGAGCGTGTAACGCCCCGGTTCGAACACGTCGGCGGTTACGCCTTCGTCGACAAACATCGCCATCTGCGCCTCGCGCACGGTCAGGCTCGCACCGTTTTGGATTTCCTCGTCGGCAATCGGGAAACGCCACATCAGCAGGCTGTCGTCGGGATTCGGCCATTGGATGACGTCGATAAACTGTTTCTTGATAAAGTTGAACATTGCGGTTCCTTATTTTGAAAAATGGGAGAATACGGAGCGGGGAGGAAATGCGGCCAGCCGTAAATTTTGCAAACTGTTTATAAAAATCAGGTCAAACAAGCGGCATTCAAGATACCTATGGACACGGACACCGCGCCAAACAGCGCGCCGACGGCGACGTTGTTGCCGATAAGTTCTTCCGTTGCGCCTTTAATCATCATCGTGGCGGCAAAATACACCAAAATCTGAATCACTGCCGCGGCAAGGCCCCACAGGATAAAATCGACGAAACTGACGCTGTGGGCAATGCTGGACGCGAGCGTCAGACAAAATCCGACCAGCGCGCCGCCGAACGACAAGGCGCAGGCAAGGTTGCCGTTTTTAATCAGCCGCAATTCTTCCGCAGGGGTAATCCGCAGATACACCGCGCCGAAAACGGCAGTCATCGCTACACCTGCAAGCATATATTGCAGGTAAAGCAGATATTGGGGCAGGGAAATACTCACGATAGGGTTTCCTTGTCAGATAATTTTGATGTTTTTGATTATGCCATATTTCAACAGTAAAGGTCGTCTGAAAAGGGTTTCAGACGACCTTTACTGTTTTTTGCTTTGTTTTGGGTTATTAGGCAGGCGGAGGCAGAAGAGGGAATGAGAGCATCACCTGTCCCGCACCATCTGCGATTAGGCTTCAAAAAGCTATAAAATTCGTCTGAAAAAATGCGCGGAATTTTCCGCGCATTTTACTTAAAACGTACTCTCGTTTTCAGACGGCCTTTTACAAGGCGGCGAGTACGGCGTCGCCCATTTCGGAGCAGGAAACGAGTTTTGTGTCTTCTTCGTAAATGTCGCCGGTGCGCAAGCCTTGTTGCAGCACTTTTTGGACGGCGCTTTCAACTTGTTGCGCGCGGGCTTCGTCGTTCAGGCTGTAACGCAGCAGCATGGCGAGCGAGAGGATGGTGGCAAGTGGGTTGGCTTTGTTTTGTCCGGCGATGTCGGGAGCAGAGCCGTGTGACGGTTCGTACAGGCCTTTGCCGTTTTCGTCCAGCGAGGCGGAGGGCAGCATGCCGATGGATCCGGTCAGCATGGAGGCTTCATCGGAGAGGATGTCGCCGAAGATGTTGCCGGTGGCGATGACGTCGAATTGTTTGGGCGCGCGCACGAGCTGCATGGCGGCGTTGTCTACATACATATGGGAGAGTTCGACGTCAGGGTATTGTTTGCCGATTTCTTCAAAGATTTCGCGCCAGAGTTCGGTGGTTTCCAAGACGTTGGCTTTGCCGACGGAGCAGACTTTTTTGCTGCGTTTTTGGGCGGATTGGAAGGCGACGTGGGCGATGCGGCGGATTTCACTTTCGCTGTATTTCATGGTGTTGTAGCCTTCGCGTTCGCCGTTTTCTAAAACGCGGATGCCGCGCGGTTCGCCGAAGTAGATGTCGCCGGTGAGTTCGCGCACGATGAGGATGTCGAGGCCTGCGACGATTTCGGGTTTGAGCGTGGAGGCGTTGGCAAGCTCGGGGTAGAGGATGGCGGGGCGCAGGTTGGCAAACAGGTTCAGGTCTTTGCGGATGGCCAATAGTCCGCGCTCAGGACGCAGCGGGCGGTCGAGGTTGTCGTATTGCGGGCTGCCGACCGCGCCGAGCAGGACGGCATCGGCTTTGCGGCAGAGGTTTTTCGTGAATTCGGGATAGGGATGGCCGTATTCGTCGTAGGCTTCGCCGCCTAATGGGGCGTATTCGTAGCTGGCGTCCAAGCCTTGGGCGATGAGTTTGTCGAGTACGCGGACGGTTTCGGCGACGATTTCGGGGCCTATGCCGTCGCCTCGGAGGATGGCGATATGTTTGGTCATTTTGGGTTTCCTTACGGGAAAGTTTTAGGTAAAGGGTAGGGTACCTGTTTGTCAGACGGCCTTAAATCAATTTGCTCTGAAAACGCTGATTGTACCATTATGGTACTGGTAAAGCTGGGTAGAAATCGCGTAGGCAGATTCTTCAAATGCCTGCAGGGTAATATTCGCCATCGCCTGCAAAGCTTCTTCATCGGACGGGCTGCAAACGAGCAAGGCGTTGCGTGCCGGGACTGCAAAAACAGGATTGGCGGGCAGAATAGGATCGTCTTTAAGTACTTCGTCTAAAAGCAAAATCAGGGAGGCATCATAGTCGTTGTCCAAATGAATTTGAGCCAATGACCAACCTTCAGCATGATGAATTTGGACACGTCCATTTATCCGTTGGCGCAGATTATCCATGGCGGTACGATACAAGGCGTCTTCATCTTCAATACCGGCCTCTTTCATATGTTCATGGTTGAGCGTATGCATGGATTCATCCGTATCCACCATATAAAGCAACATGATATCGCCCGCAATCGGTTTGAATACCAGGTAATCGATAGGTTCGGTTTCGTCCTTATTTGCGATCAGTCTGGTGTTTTCCAGATAAATCGTATTTTTAATCGTCGGAAGAATTTGTTGTGCTGAAACGCTGGCTTTAGTGTCTTGAATCTTACGGATAACCGCTAAATTGGCAGCAACAATGGCATTCAAGGCATCAGGATTTTGCAGATAACTTGTGTAATGGCTGCTCAAATATGTGCTGAACGACGCTTCATTATCTTCGGGAAAATGGACAATGATAGGCGAAGAAGCAATATCTTCACCCCAGTCGATTTTAACTTCAAAATGTAATTCGTCTTGGATACGACGGGCAAAGTATTCGACAAATTCCTGCCAGTTCATTAATTTGGGTTTGGAACGGAACAACCTGCTGAAAAAAGACATATTGTGTCCTGAATAAGGGTGTGAGGTCGTCTGAATATTACAGACGTTCGGTTTCAACACGGATTTTAAAAACGGCTTTGCGTATGTTTGGCCTGTCGCCGACCAGCGGAGCATGTGCGTCGTTGGGAAAGAAGAGGGCGAACTCGCCCGGTTGGAGCGTGAGCCAGGTTTCCGGTTCGCAGTCGAAAAATTCGATGTCGCGCTTTTCGTCGTAGCCCAAACCGTTTTTCAGACGACCCCTGTCTATCCAGCCGTAGGTTTCTTCCCCGCTGATGGGAACTTGGATATCGATGTGTTTCAAATGTGCTTCGGGCTTGGCTTCGGCTTTACTCCTCATCGGTTCGCTGCCGACAAAGAGGCGGATATTGGGATTTGCGCACGGTACTTGACCGTCGGGCAGGGCGGCCAAATCCAGGCTTTGCAGCAGGCGGAAGGCTTCGGCAAAGTCGGGGTGCAGCGCGGCGTAGCGGGCGGCGTTGGTGATGGTGTCGGTAATCATGTTTTGCAGAAAGAGATAAAAAGGCCGTCTGAAAATTAAACCTCAGGGTGTAGCGAAGCCAATACGTTCTTCAAGATGCCTTGCCGGAAGACAAATAAGACTTCGGTATAGGCGGCACCATCTCCGATGACGGTCGTTAAGAAAAGGGTGTCGTCTTTAGCGCGGTAGTAACAGTGGCTCAGTTGCGTATTATCGCCTGCCTTTTCAAAATATGGGTCGAACAGGTGGTCATATTGGGCTCGGGGAGCGATTTGTGTTTTACCGTTGCGGAAAAAGGCAATTTCACGATAGTGGCTGAATGGAATTGTACCGTCAGTGCCGAACATTTCTTTTCCGCGATAATGGGAAAGTCCGTATTGATCGTGTGTAAACAGATGTTTTTCTTTCTTATAGTTGAAACGTTCCGATTTAATGCGCACGCCCATGCCGTTTTTTTGGCAGGTAAAGCCGTCGGCAGTAGCCGTAACGGGGATGCTTTCATAACGCGACAACGGAATCAGTCGCGAAGTATGCACCCAGCCATCCAGGCTTTTTTTGCCGCGCAAATCGTAGGTCATCTGCCAACCGTGTTCTAAATGAAGCTTTCCCTCCATCTCGGGGGTATAAACATGGGTACCGTTTGGAATTTTGGTCAGGATTCGGCTTTGGGTGTTCGGTTTTTCGCGTAAGTTGCTGTATCCGTCAGGATCTTGAATTTCTGAGAATTCCGCATGTGCGGCGAGGCTGATAAAAAGTATAGGGAGCAGGATAATTTTTTTCATGGTGTTGTGTGTGAAATTGTTGGGTATGTTTTTCAAATATGATGGTAAAGAGTAACGACCTGATTGTGTGTTAATAAAAGAGGTCGTCTGAAAATTCGCTACACTCGTTTTCAGACGACCTCATCGTTTATCAACCGTTAAACAGCCAAGGCTGGCTTTGGCGGCGTTTTTCTTCGAAATCGCGGATTTCATCGGCGTGTTGCAGGGTCAGTCCGATTTCGTCCAAGCCGTTTAAGAGGCAGTGTTTGCGGTGTTCGGTAATGTCGAATTTGAACGTTTCGCCGCTTGGTGTGGTCAGGGTTTGTTCGGCAAGGTCGATGGAGAGCTGATAGCCTTCGTTGGCCTCAACTTCTTTGAAAAGCTGATCAACTTGTTCTTCAGTCAACACGATGGGCAGGAGGCCGTTTTTGTAGCAGTTGTTGAAGAAGATGTCGGCGAAGCTGGGGGCGATGACGGCGCGGAAACCGTAGTCATCCAATGCCCAAGGGGCGTGTTCGCGCGAGGAGCCGCAGCCGAAGTTTTTGCGCGTCAGTAGGATTTGCGCGCCTTGGTAACGCGGCTGGTTCAGCGAGAAATCGGGGTTCAGCGGACGTTTGCTGTTGTCCATGCCCGGTTCGCCGTGGTCGAGGTAACGCCATTCGTCAAAGGCATTGGGACCGAAGCCGCTCCGTTTGATGGATTTTAAAAATTGTTTGGGGATGATGGCGTCGGTATCGACGTTGCTGCGGTCGAGCGGGGCGACGATGGCGGTGATTTTGGTAAAGGCTTTCATGTTCTGTACTTTTTCGTTTGTCGAGGATTATAAAATGCCCCGATTTCCGGGGCATTTGCGTTTAAATTTTGTTTAGTCAGTAGGTTTTGACATTTTCAGCGGTATTGCTGACAGCAGTACCGGCGGCGCTGACGTCTTTAGCTACGCCTGAAATGGTATTGCAGGCAGAGAGCAAGGTCATGGCGGTCAGTGCGATCAAGGCAAATTTCTTCATGTATGGATTCCTGCGTGAAATTGGATTTTGGATTAGTAATTTTTTACAGACTCAGCAGATCCGCTGACTGCGTTACCGGCGGCACTGACATCTTTGCCCATACCGGAAATGGTATTGCAGGCAGACAGCAAGGTCATAGCGGTCAAAGCAATGAGGGCGAATTTTTTCATTTGAAGCTCCTAATAGTTTGAAAAGTACAGTCTGTGTTACTGTATTACTAATAATATTCGGCATCTTCACAAAAGGCAATAGTTGGTATAAATGAAAAAATGCGGAGTTACATGAATATAAACGGTGGTTTGAGTAAAGGTTTTTATAACTCTTATTGTTTGCGTAGTAGGCTGCCTGAAAATATATTTTAGGCAGCCTTGTGTAAAGATAGCAGTTTATTCAGTAGCTTCTTCAATTTTTTCGCCGACATGGGTCATGCCGCGGCCAACAGCGTTACCGCCTTTTTTCACGGCAGCTTTGGTTTTGTCCCAGCCGCGCTCGGCAGCGTTTTCTGTTTTGTCCCAGTTGCGGCTGGTGTCCTCTTTTGCACCGTGCCAAGTATTGGAACAGGCAGCCAAGGTAAGGGCAGCCAGGGCGGTTATTAACAGTTTGTTCATCATTGGACTCCTTGATTTGAGAGTTGGGAAATCTCCTTTAAGCGGAGATGGTGGCTCCAGTCGGCCTTTGGTGGTTGTGCAAGGTCGTCTGAAAGATTATGCCATGGTACGGATGTCGGTAAAGCGTCCGTTTACCGCGGCGGCTGCAGCCATAGCGGGGCTGACCAAGTGCGTGCGCCCGCCGTTGCCTTGCCGACCTTCGAAGTTGCGGTTGGAAGTGGAGGCGCAGCGTTGGCCCGGAGTGAGGCGGTCGGCGTTCATGGCGAGACACATCGAGCAGCCCGGTTCGCGCCATTCGAAACCGGCATCAATGAAGATTTTGTCCAAGCCTTCCTGTTCCGCCTGCCGTTTAACCAAGCCGGAGCCGGGAACGATTAACACGCGCTGTACGTTGTCGGCTTTTTTACGGCCTTTGGCGACGGCGGCGGCTTCGCGCAAATCTTCGATGCGGCTGTTGGTGCAGGAGCCGATGAATACGATGTCGACGGGGATTTCGTTCAGCGGCGTGCCGGCTTCCAAACCCATGTATTCGAGGGCGCGTTCCATGCCGCTGCGTTTGACGGGATCGGTTTCTTCGGCAGGATTCGGTACTTTGCCGCTGATGTCCAAAACCATTTCGGGCGATGTGCCCCATGTTACTTGCGGTTCGATGTCTTCGGCTTTGAAACGGTATTCTTTGTCGAATACCGCGCCTTCGTCGGAAACCAGCGTGCGCCAGTATTCGACGGCTTTGTCCCATGCTTCGCCTTTGGGTGCGAAGGGTTTGTCTTTGACATAGTCAATGGTGGTTTGATCGACGGCAACCATGCCGGAGCGCGCCCCTGCTTCGATCGCCATGTTGCACAGGGTCATGCGGCCTTCCATAGAGAGGCTACGGATGGCTTCGCCGCCGAACTCGATGGCGTAGCCCGTGCCGCCTGCCGTACCGATTTGTCCGATGATGTAGAGGGCGACGTCTTTGGCGGTAACGCCCGGTTTCAGACGACCTTCAACGGCAATCAGCATGGATTTGGATTTTTTCGCGGTAATGCACTGGGTTGCCATGGTGTGTTCGACTTCGGAAGTACCGATACCGTGTGCCAGCGCACCGAACGCGCCGTGGGTAGAGGTGTGCGAGTCGCCGCAGACAACGGTCATGCCGGGCAGGGTCGCACCTTGTTCCGGCCCCATAACATGAACGATGCCCTGACCTTTGTCCATGAACGGGAAGTAGGCGAGTGCGCCGAATTCTTTGATATTTTTGTCCAAAGTATCGACTTGCAGCTTGGAAATCGGATCTTGGATGCCTTTGTCCCAATCGCCGGTCGGGGTGTTGTGGTCGGCGGTGGAGACGACGCTGTCGATACGCCACAGCTTGCGTCCCGCCATTTTCAGACCTTCAAATGCCTGCGGGCTGGTGACTTCGTGCACTAAATGGCGGTCGATGTAGAGCAGGACAGTGCCGTCTTCTTCTTCGCGGACGACGTGGCTGTTCCAGAGTTTGTCGTAGAGGGTTTGTGCGCTCATGATGGGTTATCTTTGCTTATTAATAATAGGAGTAGATGGTTTGTTTTGATGGGCGGATTTTAGGCTTTTTGCAGGGGTAGCGCAATAGAAATTTGTCTAATTTCTACTTTTTCACATAAAAATCTAAAAATAACTTTCAAAAATTAGACAAATTGTAGAATTGTTGACAAAAAGAGGTATTTTATTTGAAACAATGCTTGTCGTACCGCCTAAAAAAGCACTATCATTTCCATCCGTATCCCACATCCGACAACAGAGGTATAGAGAATGAAATTACCGGTTATGGCTGCCGAACATCTGTCACAACTTCAGGCGTTTGAAGCGAAAATCTTGTGCAACCACGCCAAAATCGAAGCATGGTTCCGTTCGCAATGGAACGCGCACCGCCCGCCGTTTTACGGTTCGGTCGACATCCGCAATGCCGGTTACAAAATTTCATCTATTGATATGAACTTGTTTCCCGGCGGTTTCAACAACCTGAATCCGAATTTCATCCCGCTGGCGGCAGTCGCGGCGCAAGATGCGGTACAACGCGCCTGCGAAACGGCAAAATCCGTGTTGATTATTCCCGAAAACCATACCCGCAACACGTTCTACCTGCAAAACGTTTACGCACTCAGCGAGATTTTGCGCTCGGCAGGGTATGAAGTCCGTTTGGGCAGCCTGAATCCGGAAGTTACCGAGCCGACCGAGTTTGAAACCGCGCTGGGCGATAAAATCCTGCTGGAACCTTTATTGCGTACCCGCGAGCGCGTCCATCTTGCCGACGGCTTCTCGCCTTGCGTCGTCTTGTTGAACAACGACTTGTCCGCGGGCGTTCCCGACATTCTCAAAGGCATCAGCCAAACCGTATTGCCTCCGCTGCACGGCGGTTGGACGACGCGCCGTAAAACAGAACATTTCAGCGCATACAATCAAGTCGCCGCCGAATTTGCCAAGCTGATTGACATCGACGAATGGCAGATTAACCCGTATTTCGAAAAAATCGGCGGTTTGGACTTCCAAGAGCGCGAAGGCGAAGACGCGTTGGCGGAAGCGGTAGAACGCGTGCTGGCAAAAATTCAAGCCAAATACGACGAATTGGGCATTACCGACCAGCCTTTCGTGATTGTCAAAGCCGACGCAGGTACTTACGGCATGGGCGTGATGAGCGTCAAATCCGCTGACGAAGTGCGCGGGTTGAACCGCAAAAACCGCAACAAAATGGCGAAAGTCAAAGAAGGCTTGGAAGTCAGCGAAGTGATTGTCCAAGAAGGCATTTATACCTATGAAACCATGAACGGCGCGGTGAGCGAACCCGTCGTTTATATGATGGACCGTTTCGTTATCGGCGGCTTCTTCCGTGTACACGAAGGGCGCGGAGCGGACGAAAACCTCAACGCCGGCGGCATGGTATTCGTCCCGCTGTCCAACAGCATTCCCACCGGCAGCGGCGACAACTCCCAAGAAGCCCCCGAAGCCTGCAAACGCGTATTCGAACAATGGGATTCGCTCGGTATGCCGCGTTCTGAAAAAGACTGCGACGTGGACAACGAACACAACCGCCTCTACGTTTACGGCGTAATGGCGCGCCTGTCGCTGCTTGCCGCCGCGCTTGAGTTGGAGCAAACCGCTCCGTAAAGGATTACTTAAAATAGTGAAAGGTCGTCTGAAAACTTGAGATTCAGGTTTTCAGACGACCTTTTTCATGACGTTTGCAGGAAATTCAATTATTATCCCCACCTGATTTCAAAACTAATAATAAAAAGGGAAACCATTTTGCTGAAATATTATGGATTGCCGTTTTGGGTCGTCGGCGTCATCGCTTCGTTCGCTTTGCCGTCCATACCGCATTGGGGTATGTGGCTGGCGGCGGCATTGGTTTTGCTGGCAGCTTCACGGCGGTTTGCGGTGGCGGGAATGATGCTGTGCGTCCTGCTCGGCGCGGCTTACGGCGTGTTTCGGACGGAAGCGGCTTTGTCGGCGCAATGGCCGCTGAACGGGGCTTCGGAGTCGGTGTTGACGGTTGAAGTCGCGGATATGCCGCGCGGCGACGGGCGGCGGGTGCAGTTTGCGGCGAAGGCGTGGACGGAGGACGGGCGGCAGTTTGATTTATTGCTGTCGGATTATCAGAAACGCGATTGGGCGGTAGGCAGCCGCTGGAAAGTGTCGGCACGGCTCAAGCCGGTTATCGGCGAAGTGAACCTGCGCGGGCTGAACCGCGAAGCTTGGGCGTTGGCAAACGGTTTGGATGGCGCGGGCACGCTGGGCAAAGGCAGGAGCTTGGTTCGCGAGGGCGGCAGTGTCGGCTTGGCGGTGTGGCGCGATGCGGTCAGCCGCCGTTGGCAGGCTGTCGGGTCGGATAGTCCGGATTTTTCGGACGGTATCGGTCTGATGCGGGCTTTGAGCATAGGCGAACAATCGGCGTTGAGGCCCGAACTGTGGCAGGCGTTCCGACCTTTGGGCTTGACGCACTTGGTCAGTATTTCGGGGCTGCACGTTACGATGGTGGCGGTGTTGGCGGGTTGGCTGGTCAAACTGATTTTCAGACGACTGCCTTGGATACCGGCTAAACCGCGCGTGTGGATTTTGGCAGGCGGCGCGGCAGGGGCTTTGTTTTATGCGCTGCTGGCGGGCTTTTCCGTGCCGACACAGCGCAGCGTTTTGATGTTGGCGGCGTTTGCCTGGGCTTGGTGGCGCGGCAGTCTGTCTTCGGGCTGGACGGCGTGGTGGCAGGCTTTGGCGGTGGTGTTGCTGATTGATCCGTTGGCGGTTTTGGGTGTCGGCACTTGGCTGTCGTTCGGCTTGGTTGCCGCCTTGATTTGGGCTTCGGCAGGTCGTCTGAAAGAACGCGGCTGGCGTTTGGCTGTACGCGGACAATGGGCGGCGACGGTGTTGTCGGTGGTATTGTTGGGCTATATTTTTGCGTCCTTGCCCATCATCAGCCCTTTGGTCAATGCGGCGATGATTCCTTGGTTTTCTTGGGTATTAACGCCTTTGGCGTTGCTGGGGTCGGTGTTGCCGTTCGCACCTTTGCAATGGGTAGCGGCAGGTTTGGCGGAATACACTTTGCGCGGCTTGGTTTGGCTAGCGGGAGTATCGCCTGAATTTGCCGTAGCCGCCGCGCCTGTGCCTTTGTTGATTTTGGCTTTTGCAGCGGCTTTGCTGTGGCTGTTGCCGCGCGGTCTGGGTTTGCGACCGTGGGCGTGTTTGGTGTTGGCAGGATTTGTGTTTTACCGCCCCGACCGTTTGGACGACGGCTTGGCGCGGATTACTGTGATGGACGCTGGACAGGGTTTGTCGGTATTGGTGCAGACGCGCGACCGCAACCTGCTGTTTGACACGGGTACGGCGCAGGCGGCGCAAACGGGTATCGTACCAAGCCTGAACGCCATGGGCGTGCGCCGTTTGGACACGCTGATTCTGTCGCATCACGACAGCGACCACGACGGCGGTTTGGACGCCGTTTCCGATATTGAAATCGGCAAAACGCTGGCGGGACAGCCTGAGTTTTATCCGAACGCAAAATTTTGCGCCGAAGCGCAATGGCAATGGGACGGCGTGGATTTCGAGTTATTGAGGTCGTCTGAAAATTCGGGCGGCGAAGACAATGACCGAAGCTGCGTCTTGCGCGTCGTTTCCGACGGGCAGGCATTGTTGGTTACGGGCGATTTGGGCGTCAAAGGCGAAGCAGGGCTGGTAGAACGCTACGGCAGCTCGCTGTACAGCCAGGTTTTGATATTGGGACACCACGGCAGCAATACGGCTTCATCCGGCGGCTTCCTCAACACAGTCGCGCCCAAATACGCCGTTGCCTCCAGCGGCTACGCCAACGCTTACAAACACCCCACTCCCGCCGTCCAAACCCGAGTCCGCGCACACGGCGCGACTTTGTTGCGAACGGATTTGTCGGGTGCATTGGTATTTGAGCTGGGCGGCGATGAAGTCTTTAAAGGTCGTCTGAAAAAGGATAAGTTTTATTGGCAGAAAAAGCCGTTTGAGTAAATGAAACGGGTTTTCAGACGACTTTCTTCAGCTTTATCGGCAAGGCAGGGGATAACGTTTCTGTTGGTTTTTTTATAGTCGAAATATTGGTGGTCATCAGCCCAGATATGGGTTTGTTCGGAGGGATTTGGGGGAGGGAAGGCTGTATCCGACAGGTGGGGGGGGAGCCGTATTTATTTTCTGTTGGCCAGTTTACAGTTGTTCAAAGAAATTGAATGAAACGGCGTAGTAAAAAGTATGAATCTAAAAATAGTGTGTTGATAAAGGGGTTTTATAATAAAGCAAAGGTCGTCTGAAATCTTCAAATAGTTTTCAGACGACCTTTTATTCTGTCAAAAATATTTTTAAGCCTGCAAAGAAGCGCGATTTTCCAAAACTTGGTCAATCAAACCGTATTCTTTGGCTTCTTCGGCAGACATGAAGTTGTCGCGGTCGGTGTCGCGCTCCAAATCTGCCAAGTCGCGGCCGCAGTGTTTCGCCATCAGGCGGTTAAGTTTCTCTTTGATTTTCAACAGCTCGCGGGCATGGATTTCAATGTCGGATGCCTGACCGCCCAAGCCGCCGCTGATTAAAGGCTGGTGGATCATGATACGGCTGTTGGGTAGGGCGAAACGTTTGCCTTTCTCTCCTGCCGAGAGCAGGAATGCGCCCATGCTTGCCGCTTGTCCCAAGCACAAGGTGGAGACATTGGGCTTGATGAAATTCATGGTGTCGTAAATCGACATGCCTGCCGTTACCGAGCCGCCGGGAGAATTGATATAGAAGAAAATATCTTTGTCCGGATTTTCACTTTCCAAAAACAACAGCTGAGCAACCACCAAATTGGCGGACTCGTCGGTTACCGGACCGACCAAAAATACGATGCGCTCTTTCAAAAGGCGCGAGTAAATATCAAATGCACGCTCGCCGCGGCCGCTTTGTTCGATAACGGTAGGAACGAGGTAATTATTGAAATCGAAGGACATTTTTGTCTCCTGTCAATGTTGCGAAAGCACCAAAGGGGTGCTTTGGTGCTTTCAAGTTGTCTGTTTCAGACGACCTTTTGAAGATGATTAGGCTTGTGCGCCCATCACTTCGTCAAAAGACAAAGCTTTTTCGGTTACTTTGGCTTTGCCCAAAACGAAATCAACGACGTTGCTTTCTACTGCCAAAGAAGTCGGACCTTGCAGGCGGGAAGGCTCTGCGTAGTACCAGTCGATCACTTCTTGAGGATCTTCGTAGCTTTCTGCGAAGTTGGCAACAACGGCTTTAATTTGCTCTTCAGTCGGTTCCAGTTTGTTTTCTTCAACCAGTTTAGCCAAAATCAGACCCAAAGATACGCGGCGTTCGGCTTGCTCTTTGAACATGTCCAAAGGCAGATCCAAGTTGGCAGCGTCAGCCATGCCTTGGTTGACGAAGTTTTGTTTCATTTCGTTTGCCAAACGGGCGGCTTCTTCATTTACCAAAGCAACAGGCGCTTTCAGCTCTACGGCTTTGAGCAGCGCGTTCATTACAGATTCTTTGGTTTGTTCGTTTACGCGGCGTTCAACTTCGCGGCCTACGTTTTTCTTCACTTCTTCGCGCATTTTGGCAACGTCGCCGTCGGCGATACCCAATGCTTTGGCGAAGTCGGCGTCAACTTCAGGCAGGGTGGGTTCGGATACGTTGTTCAATGTGATAGTGAAGACGGCAGATTTACCGGCAACGTCTTTACCGTGGTAGTCTTCAGGGAAGTTGACGGTAACGTCTTTGCTTTCGCCTGCCTTCATGCCGACTACGCCGGCTTCAAATTCAGGCAACATTTGACCTGCGCCCAATACGAAGGCGTAGTTTTTGGATGCGCCGCCGGCGAAAGGTTCGCCGTCGATTTTGCCTTCGAAGTCGATGATGACGCGGTCGCCGTTTTGGGCTTCGCGTTCAACATGGTTGAAGCGGGTGCGTTGTTTGCGCAGGATTTCTACGGTTTGGTCCACTTCGGCATCGCCGACGGAAGCGGTTACTTTTTCGACTTCTTGTGCAGACAAATCGCTGATAACGACTTCAGGGAACACTTCGAAAATCGCAGCGATTTTCAGGGATTCTTTATCGTCTTGTTCTTCAACGCCTTCGAAACGCGGATAGCCGGCAACTTTCAATTCTTGGGCAACGGCAACATCGTAGAAGCGGCGTTGGACCATTTCATTGATGACATCATTTTGAGCGCTTGCACCGTACATTTGTGCAATCATTTTTAAAGGTGCTTTACCCGGACGGAAACCGTCGATTCTTGCACGGCGTTGGGTTTGTTTCAGTTTTTTATCGGTTTCTGCGTTGATTTCGGACCAAGGCAGAGACAACACTACTTTGCGTTCCAGATTTTCTAAAGTTTCAACAGTTACGCTCATCGTAAGACCTTAATTTGTTGTGTTAAATAAAAAATGGGAATCCTTTTGCCAATGATGACTGCAAAAGCGGCTCCGACCCATCGGGGCTTTTATCGTCCGTTGCTTGCAAAAGGCAGGAAAATTAGCTGGCTAGTATATCACAATGTTTGATTGACTGGATAATATAGTGAAATCATTGCAAAACGGTTGCCACATCTGTCCGCTCCGGCTTGGAAAAAGTAGTTGGATGGGAGATAGATGGCGGCATTCCGATAAACTTATGCGGAGCTACAAAGGTCGTCTGAAAGTCGGAAGAGAGTATTCAGACGACCTTTTGAAGTTTGAGGATGTTAATTGGGCAAGTATGGCATAGGATTGACGGCTTTGCCGTTCAGACGGACTTCGAAATGCAGCTTTACGCTGTCGGTGTCTGTGCTGCCCATCGTTGCAATCTGCTGACCGGCTGCAACCTGCTGGTCTTTTTGTACCAGTAAGGCATCATTATGTGCATAAGCTGTAATCGCATAATCATTGTGGCTAATTAAAATCAGTTTGCCGTAACCCCGTACTTCTTCTCCGACATACAATACTTTCCCCGCAGCTGCAGATTTTACAGGCTCTCCGGATGTACCTGCTATATCGATGCCTTTGTTGGTTGTTCCGTTGTACTGCTTGATAACGGAGTTGCGTCCGTTTTCGACAGGCCATAGTAAGTTCAGGCGGTTGATCGGTGCGACAGCCTGAGTTGCTTGGTTTGATTGGGAAATAGGGCGCGTATTGCGTCGGATACGTAATACTTGACCTACTTCGATTTTAGAAGTGTCTTGCAAGTTGTTCCAAGATGCCAAGGTATGGATGCTTTGGCCGTGGCGTTTAGCAATCTGGGATAGCGTATCGCCAGGCTTGACTCTGTAATAGCCATCGGGAACCGCACCCGTCGGTGAACCACTTTCGGCGCAGGCAGCCAGAAAAAGTGTCAGACAGAAAGGGCTTAATCGTTTGAAGGTCGTCTGAAAAAAGGGAATGGTATTCATCATATGTCTATTTAATAAAAATCAGCGAATGAATTGTCTTCAGACGCTTTATCTGGGTGAAGGTTCATCGGCTTTCGAGATGTTTTATGTGCGCTAAATGGCGGCGGAATTTTATCTTTTTGATTAGAAGCATATTTTACTCAGCGTAAATTATAGTGGATTAACCTTTAAACCAGTACGGCGTTGCCTCGCCTTGCCGTACTATCTGTACTGTCTGCGAGCCTTGTCCTGATTTAAATTTAATCCACTATAAAGTCAAATTATATCTGCCGTTAGATGGCTAAAACAAATCCCCCGTCCGCTTTAGGGATGGGGGATTTTTAGATTTTATAAAAAATCTTATTTATTCAACTCATTAGCCAAATACAGCCAAGTTTCGATGACGGTATCCGGATTCAGGGAAACGCTTTCGATGCCTTCTTGAACCAGCCATTTGGCGAAGTCCGGATGGTCTGACGGGCCTTGACCGCAGATACCGACGTATTTGTTTTGTTTGCGGCAGGCAGAGATTGCCAAATGCAGCATCACTTTGACGGCAGGGTTGCGTTCGTCAAACGATTCGGACACCAAGCCGCTGTCGCGGTCGAGGCCGAGGGTCAGCTGGGTCATGTCGTTGGAACCGATAGAGAAGCCGTCGAAGTATTGCAGGAATTGTTCTGCCAATACCGCGTTGCTCGGCAGTTCGCACATCATGATCAGGCGCAGGCCGTTTTTGCCGCGTTCTAAACCGTTTTCTTTCAAGGCTTTGACGACGGCTTCGGCTTCGCCCAACGTGCGGACGAACGGAATCATGATTTCGACGTTGGTCAGACCCATTTCGTCTCGGACGCGTTTAAGGGCTTTGCATTCGAGCGCGAAGCAGTCTTTGAAGCTTTCGGCAACGTAACGCGCTGCACCGCGGAAGCCTAGCATCGGGTTTTCTTCGTGCGGTTCGTAAATGCTGCCGCCGACCAAGTTGGCGTATTCGTTGGATTTGAAATCGGACATACGGACGATGGTTTTACGCGGATAAACCGATGCGGCCAATGTTGCCACGCCTTCGGCGATTTTATCGACGTAGAAGTCAACAGGGGAGGCGTAGCCGGCGATGCGGCGGGTAATTTCCGCTTTCAATTCATCGTCTTGTTTGTCAAATTCCAACAAGGCTTTCGGGTGGATGCCGATTTGGCGGTTGATGATGAATTCCATGCGTGCCAAGCCGATGCCTTCGCTCGGCAGGTTGGCGAAGCTGAATGCCAGTTCGGGGTTGCCGACATTCATCATCACTTTAACCGGCGCTTTGGGCATATTGTCCAAGGCAACGTCGGTGATTTGTACGTCCAGCAGGTCGGAGTAGATAAAGCCTGTATCGCCTTCGGCACAGGATACGGTAACTTCTTGACCGTTGCTCAGCAATTCGGTTGCGTCGCCGCAGCCGACTACGGCAGGAATACCCAGTTCGCGCGCGATGATGGCGGCGTGGCAGGTGCGGCCGCCGCGGTTGGTAACGATGGCGGAAGCGCGTTTCATTACCGGCTCCCAATCCGGGTCGGTCATGTCGGTAACGAGTACGTCGCCTGCTTCAACGGAATCCATTTCGGAGGCGTCTTTCACCAAACGGACTTTGCCTTGACCGACTTTTTGACCGATGGCGCGGCCTTCACACAAGACGTTTTTGTCGCCGTTGATGTCGAAGCGGCGCAGGTTGCGGCTGCTTTCTTCTTGGGATTTCACGGTCTCGGGGCGGGCTTGCAGGATGTAGAGTTTGCCGTCCAAGCCGTCACGGCCCCACTCGATATCCATCGGGCGGCCGTAGTGTTTTTCGATTGTTAGCGCGTAGTGTGCCAACTCGGTGATTTCTTCGTCGGTAATGGAGAAGCGGTTGCGGTCTTCTTCAGGAACATCGACGTTCATCACGGATTTACCGGCTTCTGCTTTGTCGGTAAAGATCATTTTGATTTGTTTCGAACCCATGGTTTTGCGTAGGATGGCAGGTTTGCCTGCTTTCAGCGTGGGTTTGAATACATAGAATTCGTCGGGGTTGACCGCGCCCTGCACGACGTTTTCGCCCAGACCGTAAGATGAAGTCACGAAAACGACTTGGTCGAAGCCAGATTCGGTGTCGAGGGTGAACATGACGCCGGACGCGCCGCTGTCGGAACGCACCATGCGTTGCACGCCTGCGGAGAGGGCGACGATGTCGTGTTCGAAGCCTTTATGTACGCGGTAGGAGATGGCACGGTCGTTGTACAAAGAAGCGAATACATGGCGCATGGCTTCTTTGACGTTTTCCAAGCCGTTGATATTCAAGAAGGTTTCTTGTTGACCTGCAAACGATGCGTCGGGCAGGTCTTCGGCGGTTGCAGAAGAACGGACGGCAACGGAAATATCCGCGCCGCCTGCGTCTGCAACCATTTTGTTCCATGCCGTTTCGATTTCGGCATCCAGTTGTTCGGGGAAGGGCGTATCCAAAATCCATTGGCGGATTTCTTTACCGACGCGCGCCAGTTCGGCGACATCTTCCACATCCAGTTGTGCCAGTGCGGCGGAAATACGCTCGCTCAGTCCGTTGTGCGCCAAAAATGCGCGGTAGGCTTCGGCAGTAGTGGCAAAGCCGCCGGGGACGCGGACGCCTTTTTCAGTCAGCTGACTGATCATTTCACCCAGGGAGGCGTTTTTGCCGCCCACGCTTTCAACATCAGTCATACGCAGGTTTTCAAACCAAATTACGTAGTTGTCAGCCATTTGTGTGTCCAATCCAAGATATGTTAAAAAAGAAACGAATACGCTTTGTTATTTTAAGCGATTCAAACGACCGCTGTCATGCTTTTTCTGTCTCGATTTATTTGCGGGTCGTCTGAAAAATTGCGGGCTTCAGGCGTGTAGTCAAATGAAATCTGATGGGGAAGCCATTATTCCCATTGTCTATTTCTTTGTAAAACATAAGGTTTGAAATAGATTAATGACTGATTGGTAGAGTTTGGAAAGGTTTTGGATGGGTATAAAATTTTAAGATAATTTAATTATTGGAATAAAAATGCGTTTATAAAGTAGTTTGATTTTGGCGTAGTTGGGTGTAATTTAAGCGTATTCCCTTTATTTAGAAGGTTTCAGCTGCTATGATGACTGCCTGCAACCATTTAAAATTTTAGAGGATAACCGAATGACCGCCCCGCGCCATGTGTTTTATATTTCCGACCGTACCGGCCTGACTGCTGAAAATATCGGTGAGGCACTGCTGAATCAGTTTGGCAGAATCGAATTCAAACGCCACACCTATCCTTTCATTGATACGCCTGAAAAAGCGCGTACCGTCGTCGAAATAGTCAACCGCAACGCTCAGGAAAACGGTTTGCGCCCGATTGCCTTCGTCAGCGTCGTTAATGACGAAATCCGTGAAATCATCAAAAAAGCGGGCGCTTTCCATATCAATTTTTTCGAAACCTTCCTCGGGCTTTTGGAAAAAGAACTCAACACCGAGGCGGTTGCCGCCGAGCAGGGGCACCACAGTATCGGCAATACGCAACGCTACGATGCGCGTATGGAGGCGGTCAATTTCTCGCTCAACCACGACGACGGCGTCAGCGATAAAAACCTGAAAGAAGCCGATGTGATCCTGATGGGCGTATCGCGTTCGGGCAAAACGCCGACCTGTCTTTACCTTGCTCTGCAATACGGCATCCGCGCCGCCAATTACCCGCTGATTCCCGACGATTTGGAATCCACCGACCTGCCGCGCATGGTCAAACCTTACAAAGACAAACTGTTCGGCCTGACCATTCAACCCGAACGCCTGCAGGCCATCCGTCAAGAGCGCCGTCCGAATTCGACTTATGCCAAAATCGATACCTGCCGCAGTGAAATTGCCGATGCGCAAAATATGTTCAAACGCCACGGCATCCCGTTCACTAATACGACGGATAAATCGGTGGAAGAACTTGCCGTCCATATCCTTCAAGCCTGCAAATTGAAGCGGCGTTTTTGATTTTCTTAAAGTATGAGCAAGAGGTCGTCTGAAAAGCAATTTGGTGTTTCAGACGACCTTGGATTCGGATTTCAAGTG
>NZ_KV789591.1:12591-18031 GCF_001807625.1 Neisseria sp. HMSC03D10 | reverse complement strand
TTGGGGGAAAGGCTTTTTTGCAAAGGTCTCAATCCATATACACAAAAGGTCGTCTGAAAACGAAATAGTGGTTTTAGAAAAACTCGCTATCCGCATTTTCAGACGACCTTTTATTATGAATTTGAATAAAACGCACACCTCAACCGTAGCGTGGGCTCCGTCCACGAAAATTGGATATTTTGCCCATCGCCCCAAGCAAAATAGGCCGATATATTTCTCGCGGGCAAAGCCCACACTACTTTTCCACTCGTTACCAAGGTCGTCTGAAATCACGGATTGCAGCCAGGCAAGCCCGCTATGACCGTTTTCAGACGACCTTCTATTGCGAGTTTGAATAAAATACCCGCCGTAGCCGTAGCGTGGGCTCCGCCCACGAAAATCAGGATATTTTGCCCATCGCCAAAAAACAGAATAGACCGATATATTTCTCGCGGGCAAAGTCCACGCTACTTTTCCACTCGTTACCAAGGTCGTCTGAAAACGCCAAACCGTTCCCATCGCATGGAAAACGCGCTTTTCAGACGACCTTTACAGTTTTTGAGTCATTCCCCGATATGCTATAATCCGCCGTTAAACTTTTATCTTTTCAGGAAAAACCATGAGCTTGAAATGCGGCATCGTCGGCCTGCCCAACGTCGGCAAATCCACCCTCTTTAACGCGCTGACCCAATCGGGTATCGAAGCGGCGAACTATCCCTTCTGCACCATCGAACCCAACGTCGGCATCGTCGAAGTGCCCGACCCGCGCATGGCGGAGCTGGCGAAAATCGTCAACCCGCAAAAAATGCAGCCTGCCATCGTCGAGTTCGTCGACATTGCCGGTTTGGTTGCAGGCGCGAGCAAAGGCGAAGGCTTGGGCAACCAGTTCCTCGCCAACATCCGCGAAACCGACGCCATCGTCAACGTCGTGCGCTGCTTTGACGACGACAACATCGTCCACGTTTCCGGCAAAGTCGATCCGATTGCCGACATCGAAACCATCGGCACCGAATTGGCACTTGCCGACCTCGCCAGCGTCGAAAAAGCCATCGTCCGCGAAGAAAAACGCGCCCGCTCAGGCGACAAAGACGCGCAAAAACTGGTCGAACTGTGCAAAAAACTGCTGCCGCATCTGGACGAAGGCAAACCCGTCCGCTCCTTCGGTTTGGACGCGGAAGAACTCGCCATGCTCAAGCCGCTGTTCCTGCTGACCGCCAAACCCGCTATGTATGTCGGCAACGTTGCCGAAGACGGTTTTGAAAACAATCCGCACCTCGACCGCCTGAAAGAATTGGCTGAAAAAGAAAACGCCCCTGTTGTCGCCGTTTGCGCCGCGATGGAAAGTGAAATCGCCGAGTTGGAAGACGACGAAAAAGCCGAGTTCCTCGCCGAGATGGGCTTGGAAGAACCCGGCCTGAACCGCCTGATCCGCGCGGGCTACGACCTCTTGGGCCTGCAAACCTACTTCACCGCCGGCGTCAAAGAAGTCCGCGCCTGGACCATCCACAAAGGCGACACCGCCCCGCAAGCCGCCGGCGTCATCCACACCGACTTCGAACGCGGCTTCATCCGCGCCCAAGTCATTTCCTACGACGACTTTGTCTCACTCGGCGGCGAAGCCAAAGCCAAAGAAGCCGGCAAAATGCGCGTGGAAGGCAAGGAATATGTCGTGCAGGACGGGGATGTGATGCACTTCCTGTTTAACGTATAAACCCAATGCAACAGGTTTTCAGACGACCTCCCGATACTTTTTGAGTCGGGCAAGGTCGTCTGAAACCTGTTCTGAACAATTATTCGGGTTCACCTTGCCATGGAAATGGAAGCGTATAAAAACTCAAACCCGATTAAGCCCTATCTCATTAATTATAAAAATAAAATATTAAATCCACATCTTAAAACTATCACCTGAGTTTTCAATCTAACTACCCAATCAACCCGACGCCATCAACAATTATTCTAAAGCAGCCTACCCACACACTCCATACCTGATTTGAGTAACCAACCGTAATCTGATATACCATTAACCCTTATCAAAATTATCTTTCAGACGACCTCTGCATTGCCGGCTCTATTTAAAGTAAAAATATTATGAGTAAAGTCTTATCTTACCGTCCTGACATTGATACATTGCGCGCCATGGCCGTCTTATCCGTCGTAGCTTTCCATATCGAAAAGAACTGGTTGCCGGGCGGTTTTCTCGGTGTCGATATTTTCTTCGTGATTTCAGGCTTTTTGATTACGATGATTATCCATCGTGAAATGAGTCAGGGAATTTTCTCTTTTAAAACGTTTTATATCCGCCGCATCAAACGGATTCTGCCTGCATTTTTTGCCGTATTAACAGCAACGCTGATAGGCGGCTTTCTTTTATTCACCAAAGATGATTTCTTTCTTTTGTGGAAGTCCGCACTGGCTGCTTTGGGTTTCGCATCCAATCTGTATTTCGCAAAAGGACAAGGCTATTTCGATCCGGCACAGGAAGAAAAGCCTCTGCTCCATATCTGGTCTTTATCGGTCGAAGAACAATACTACTTTGTCTTTCCGATATTGCTGCTGCTCGTCGTCCGCAAAAGCTGGCGCGTTCAGTTTGGCTTTCTCATCGCGTTATGTGTGTTAAGCCTTGCCGCTTCCTTTATGCCTTCTTCACTGGATAAATATTACCTCCCCCATCTGCGTGCCTGCGAAATGCTGGTCGGGTCGTTAACCGCCGTATGGATGCAATATCAACAACAGCAGAAACTTTCTATCGGCAAACAATATGCTGCCGCAGGTACTTTATTTTCCGTCTGCATACTGTTTGTCTGTCTGTTTGCCTACACGGAACAAACCGCTTATTTTCCAGGCCCTGCCGCTTTGATTCCTTGCCTGGCTTCGGCAGCACTGATTTATTTCAATCATTTCGACCACCCGCTTAAAAAATTTTTCCAATGGAAAATCACCGTTGCCATCGGCTTGATTTCCTATTCACTTTATCTGTGGCATTGGCCTATATTGGCCTTTATGCGCTATATCGGTCCGGACAACCTGCCTCCTTATTCAACAGCGGCAGCGATCGTCCTGATGGTGGTACTTTCCTTGATTTCTTATTTCTGCATAGAAAAACCGTTTAAAAATTGGAAAGGCTCGTTTGTACAATCTGCCTCGTGGATTTATGCCCTCCCCATGCTGATTTTGGCCGTAGGCTCTTTTTTCGCGATGAAGCTGCCGTTTATGGCGCAATATGACCGTATGGGATTGGCACGCTCCTACACTTCCTGTCATAACAATACCGACAAACAATGCCTTTGGGGAGATACGGAAAAACAGCCGGAATTGCTGATTTTGGGCGACTCTCACGCCGACCAATATAAAACATTCTTTGATGCCGTGGGCAAAAAAGAAAAATGGTCTGCCACCATGGTTTCTGCCGACAGTTGCGCCTATGTAGAAGGCTACTCAGCCCGAGTGTTTAAACAAAATGCCTCCTGTCGTGCCTTTTATCAGTATGCAAAAGAGCATCTGCCTCGATATTCAAAAGTACTTTTGGCCATGCGCTGGGGCAACCAAATGCCGGAAAACAGCAATTCTATTTCTTATGATGCTGATTTCTTTCAAAAATTCGACACCATGCTGCAAACACTATCTTCTGAGAAACAAATTGTTTACCTCATGACGGACAACCAAACCTTGTCTTACAACGCCCTGCGCGCCTATATGCTGTCTTCCCGTATACCGGGTTACCGCCAAAACCTGCATTCGGACGATGAAGCGACCACGAAAGGCAATCTCCGTATTAGGGAACTGGCAGCCAAATATCCTAATGTCTATATCATTGATGCCGCAGCCCTTATCCCGAAAGATTTTAAAATCGACGGATTGCCGGTTTACTCGGATAAAGACCATATCAACCCTTACGGCGGGATAGAATTGGCGAAGCGTTTTTCCAAAGAGAATAAACTCCTCGATACGCACCATAGCCATTGATCCGATTAAATTTGTTACAATTAGCGGTTTGCAAAACCGCTAATTTTTTGAAAGATACCGATGAGCGTCATCCAAGACCTACAATCGCGCGGCCTTATCGCGCAAACTACCGACATCGAAGCCTTAGACGCTTTGTTAAACGAACAAAAAATCGCCCTCTACTGCGGTTTCGACCCGACCGCCGACAGTCTGCATATCGGCCACTTGTTGCCCGTATTGGCTTTGCACCGTTTCCAACAGGCGGGGCATACGCCGATTGCTTTGGTGGGCGGTGCGACCGGCATGATCGGCGACCCCAGCTTCAAAGCAGCGGAGCGCAGCTTGAATTCCGCCGAAACCGTTGCCGGCTGGGTCGAAAGCATCCGCAACCAACTGAAACCGTTTTTGAGCTTTGAAGGCGAAAACGCCGCCATTATGGCGAACAACGCCGACTGGTTCGGCAGCATGAACTGCCTCGACTTCCTGCGCGACATCGGCAAGCATTTTTCCGTCAACGCCATGTTGAACAAAGAATCCGTCAAACAGCGTATCGAGCGCGACGATGTGGGTATTTCCTTCACCGAGTTCGCCTATTCCCTGCTGCAAGGCTACGACTTTGCCGAATTGAACAAACGCCATGGCGCGGTTTTGGAAATCGGCGGTTCCGACCAATGGGGCAACATCACCGCCGGTATCGACCTGACCCGTCGTCTGAATCAAAAACAAGTATTCGGTCTGACCCTGCCGCTGGTCACCAAATCCGACGGCACCAAATTCGGCAAAACCGAAGGCGGCGCGGTATGGCTGAACGCGAAGAAAACCTCGCCGTATCAGTTCTACCAGTTCTGGCTGAAAGTTGCCGATGCCGATGTGTATAAATTCCTGAAATACTTCACCTTCCTGTCTATCGAAGAAATCGACGCCATCGAAGCGAAAGACAAAGCCAGCGGCACCAAACCCGAAGCGCAACGCATCCTTGCCGAAGAAATGACCCGCCTGATTCACGGCGAAGCCGCCCTGCAAGCCGCGCAGCGCATTTCCGAAAGCCTGTTTGCCGAAGACCAAAGCAGCCTGACGGAAAGCGACTTCGAACAACTCGCCCTCGACGGCCTGCCCGCATTTGAAGTTTCAGACGACCTCAACGTCGTCGAAGCCTTGGTCAAAACCGGCTTAGCCTCGTCCAACAAAGAAGCGCGCGGTTTTGTGAACAGCAAAGCGGTATTGCTCAACGGCCAAGCCGCCGAATCGAACAACCCGAACCACGCCGCCGAACGCCCCGATGATGCCTATCTGTTGACCGACGCGCACAAACGTTTCGGCAAATACACCATCGTACGGCGCGGCAAACGCAACCACGCGCTCTTGGTTTGGAAATAAGCCTTAAACGACAAAGGTCGTCTGAAAACTTTTTTCAGACGACCTCTTCACTAAAAATATCTTTATAGACAAAGTCCACACTATATTGTGGCTGCTAATTCAATCTACACACTATAGTGGATTAAATTTAAACCAGTACGGC
>NZ_KV789591.1:0-12571 GCF_001807625.1 Neisseria sp. HMSC03D10 | reverse complement strand
GTCCTGATTTAAATTTAATCCACTATACATTTCTAACGGCAGCTTGACGGTAGATAAATAGCCGAAATACCGTTGACAGCCGGAGCGGAACATTTCCAGCCGCGTACTTCTTTTGCTGTTGCCCGCATAAAATCTTTACTGGTTGCCGGAGTAGTCAATTCCGCATCGGTATAGGGAATCAGTTCAACCTTATTATGCTCTCCCAGTTCGGGGATATTGTGCATAATGGCGGTGATTTTACCGTTTTCATCCGTATCGACATTAAAGGTCAGATGGGTTGAACCTGTATTACCACAACTAAACCCGTTATTGGCAGAAGGCGCGTCGATAAACCCCGACATAGAGGCCTCGGTAACGGCTTCGCGGCACTGCGTCATCATCAACAAGCCCTCGCTGACTTTGGCTCGAATGGTATAAGCATGATAAGCCGGTAGTGCGATAGCGGCGATGATGCCGATAATAGCGACAACAACCATAAGTTCGATTAATGTAAAACCCTGTGTTGAAGACGGTTTCATTTCGTTCCTAACGTGTGTAGTTGATGTTTTTCGACGACCTTAAAAATAAAAGTAATTCTGTAAGTCGGATTCTTGAATCCGACATTTTCAAACATTTCCGCCATAATCAAAAGCGGTAAAACATAAAACGTTTGTCAGATACGAGTATCCGACTTACCCATCATATTTAATGCTGAAATCCACATTGCTTCCACCCCAGTGCTTTGGGTAAATCCCCTGTTTCACATAACGGTGAAAAGTAGAAAACGGCCAATCGGAAACCTGACCGACATAGCCATGCTTTACGGGATTAAAATGTAGATAATTGAAATGATAGATAAAGTCCGTTTCATTACGAATGGTATGTTCCCAAAACCTTTTTTGCCAAAGCCGATATTCCCTTCCAATCAAATATTGGCTGTACCGTTTAATTTGCCGCCAACGTTCCGAATAAGCCGCATCATTTTCAGGAAGACGCCAAATCGTATGCAGATGGTCAGGCATCAGCACCCATGCCTCAATTTCAAACGGATACCGCTCCCGAACCGTCATTACCGCCTGCCGTAAGGCAGAACGCACCGTTTCATCAGTCAGGATTTTTTGTCGTTTATCAGTAACCACCGTAAAAAAGTAAGTACCGCCCGTTTGATAAAAGCGTCGGTATCGCATGAATTTCCTTTTTTCAATTAGATTTTTGTTTTTCAGAAAGATTTTTGTCGGATACAAGTATCCGACCCACATCAAAACCGAACAATCCATGTAGGTCGGATTCTTGAATCCGACATTCCAATCATTCCCGAATTTTCTCAATGTGTGGACATCGGCTTTTTTGTCGGATACCAGTATCCGACCTACGTCGAAACCGAACAATTTATGTAGGTCGGATTCTCGAATCCGACATTTCAATCATTCCCGAATTTTCGCAAGGTGTGAACATCGGTTTTTCTTGTCGGATACAAGTATCCGACCTACGTCAAAACCCCGCCCAAGGGCGGGGTTTGCTATTCAAGCCGTAATTAGCGGCAAGAAGCAGGCAGGTATTTAGCCTCAATACCACCATTAGCAGGAGCAGCACATTTCCAACCTTTAATACCACCGTTAATCAAAGAAGTGCGTTTGAAACCTGCGGCTGTCATTGGCGTTTTTAAATCAGCATCTGAGTAAGGAGTAAACTCCAAAGTCTTATTACTGCCCAATTGGCTGATGTCTCGAGCCACAACTTTAATTACACCTGTTGATGTTGTATTAACGGATTCTACATACTGACTATGAGGAGTAACCTTCCCACCAGCTGGTGCTGCTGCAGTTTCGCCACAACCAAAACCGTTATCTTTAGCCTCATCAGCAAAACCGGTTTGAGAAGCCTCGGTAATTGCTGTACGGCATTGGGAAGCAGCCAACACAACTTCAGATACTTTGGCGCGTGCAGTGTAGTCTTGGTAAGCCGGCAGGGCAACAGCGGCCAAAATACCAATAATTGCTACGACGATCATCAATTCGATCAGGGTGAAACCTTTTTGGATTGCTTTCATTTAATAAACTCCAGTTTAAAAAGTGTTGTGAATAAAAATGTTTGTTGTTAAAAAATCTGTAATGTGTTTGGCTCTGCTTGTTTATGAGTAAAACCATTAAGTAGAAGGAATATACAGCTTCCCGGTTCGGGCTTCGTTGCTTCGTTGCTTCGTTCCCCTTGCCGGACGTAATGTATCAAGCAGGGGATGTGCCAAGTCTGGATTTTTTTGGATTTTTTGTGAAAATATTTTGTAATTTTATGTTTTTAATAGGTTTAAATTTGTTTTGAAGGATTTTTCAGGCAGATTTTGGCTTTTTTATGACGTGGGATTTTTTTGGGGGATATGACGTGTTTTGTCATTTTTGAGAAGAAAAGGGAAACGTTTTATGTCATATGACGCATTTCGTCACTTTTATACCTATTTTAATAATATTGAAATGGATTTGATAAACGGTATCGTTTTTAGATAAGCGGTATTTTGAAGTTTTATATATTTTTAATATGATGATTTTATGTTATTTTTTTATACAAATTTGATAGACGGATTTTAATTCGGATAAACGGTAATTTTCAAAATCGAATTATAGATATTTAGTTTATTTTTGAACGTTTGATTTGACTAAAAACGTCGTCTGAAAATATGGCGGGTTTCGCCGGTAAAACATAAACGCCCTGCCGAGACCAATATCTCCGCAAACCGCATCCGTAGGCAAAGTCCATACTGCGGTAATCGTTGAATATTTCTGAAAATCAAAGGTCTGGATTCCCGCCTGTGCGGGAATGACGGCGAAGCAGGCAGGGATATGGGGAGTTTTTTCAGACGACTTGCGGGGATCTGCAAGCGGTTGCCGTAGCGTGGGCTTTGCCCGCGAGAATATATAGAGACCCGCCGCAACTGATATTTCTACAGACCGTATCCGTGGGCAAAGCCTACGCTACAGTAATCATTGAATATTTCCGAAAGCCGAAGGTCTGGATTCCCGCCTGTGCGGGAATGACGGCGCACTAGGTAAAAATGGCGGGATCGTTTTTCAGACGACCTCACACGCCCAAATACCCTTCCCTGCTGGCAAGCCACCTTGCCAGATGCGCTTCGACGATTTCGGGGTTTTGTTCAATCAGCATCGGGGCGATTTCGCGCGCCTGTTCCAAGAGGTGTAGGTCTTCTTCGAGGTTGGCGAAACGCAGCATGGGGACGCCGCTTTGGCGCGCACCGAGAAATTCGCCGGGGCCGCGGATGTTGAGGTCTTGGCGGGCGATTTCAAAGCCGTCGGTGTGTTCGTAGATGACTTTCAGCCGCGCTTTGGCGAGTTCGCTCAAGGGTTCGGCAAACAGGAGGACACACACGCTTTCTGCCGCGCCGCGCCCTACCCGCCCGCGTAATTGGTGCAGCTGCGCCAAGCCCATGCGCTCGGCGTGTTCGATCACCATCAGGGCGGCGTTGGGCACATCTACGCCGACTTCGATGACGGTGGTGGCGACCAAGACGTTCAGACGGCCTGCGGCAAACTGAGCCATGACTTCGGCTTTTTCGGCGGCTTTCATGCGCCCGTGTACCAAGCCGATGTTGAGTTCGGGCAAGGCTGCCTGGAGCTGGGCTAGGGTTTCGGTGGCGGTTTGCAGTTGCAGGGTTTCGCTTTCTTCAATCAGCGGGCAGACCCAGTATGCCTGCTGCCCTTTGCGGCAGATGTTGAGGACGAAGCCTTCGACTTCGGCGCGGCGGACGTTGTTGACGAGGCGGGTTTTAATCGGGGTGCGCCCGGGCGGCAATTCGTCGATGACGGACACGTCCAAGTCGGCGAAAAAACTCATGGCGAGCGTGCGCGGGATGGGTGTGGCGGACATCATCAGCTGGTGGACATCGCGCCCTTTGTTTTTGAGGGCGAGGCGTTGGGCGACGCCGAAGCGGTGTTGTTCGTCCACAATCACCAAGCCCAGATTTTGGAACTCGACGTCGTCTGAAAACAGGGCGTGCGTGCCGACGGCGATTTTGACGGTGCCGTCGGCGAGTTTGGCTTTGGCTTCGTCTTTGGCTTTTTTGCGCTGGCTGCCGGAGAGCCAGACGACTTCGAGTCCTAACGGTTCGAGCCATTGTTTGAACTTGATGAAATGCTGTTCGGCAAGGATTTCGGTCGGCGCCATCACGGCCGCCTGCGCGCCGGATTCGATGGCGGTCAGCGCGGACAAGGCGGCGACGATGGTTTTGCCGCTGCCGACATCGCCTTGCAGCAGGCGGTGCATGGGGTGGGTTTGCGCCATGTCGCGGCGGATTTCGGACACGACTCGTTCTTGTGCATCGGTCAGGGCAAACGGCAAAGCGTGGCGCAGAGCTTGGGTCAACGTGCCATCGCCGCCCAATGCTGCCGCCGTGCCGCTGACACGCTTCTGCCGCGCCAAGCGCATGGAAAGCTGTTGCGCCAAAAGTTCGTCGAATTTGAGCCGTTGCCATGCGGGGAGCGTGCCGTCTGAAAGTTGATGAATGGTGAAACTCGGCGGCGGTGAATGCAAAAGGCGCAGGCTTTCGGCGAGGTGCGGCAGTTTCAGACGACCCAATAAGGCATCGGGCAAAGTGTCATGCAGCGGCGTAACGTCCAACGCCGTCTGGATGATGCGGCGCAAAGTAGGCTGGTTCAAACCGTTTACAGTCGGATAAATCGGCGTGAGGCTTTCCGCCAAACCGCCGCTCTCGGCATCACGGATTTTGGGATGAATCATCTCGTCGCCGTGAAACCCGTGTTTGATTTCACCCACGGCGCGGATGCGTTTGCCGACCGCCATCTGTTTCTGATGGCTGGCGTAAAAGTGGATGAAGCGCAGAAAAAGGACGCTGCCGGAATCGTCGGCGATTTGGACAATCAGCTGCTTGCGCGGTTTGAACGTTACTTCCTGATGGATGACCTCGCCCTCAACCTGACACGGTACGCCAATCGGCGCATCCTTAATCGGCATGATATGCGTCTCGTCCTCATAACGCAGCGGCAAATGCAAAACCAAATCCCATGCGGTGTTGAGGTTGAGTTTGTCGAGCTTCTTGGCGGAAACGTCGGTGATTTTGAGCTGTTTCTGGGTTTCGGGCGTCATCATGGCTTTGTCCTTTAATGGCGCGTATTTTAGCTGAAAATGTAGGAAGGGGTCGTCTGAAAGGACGTTCAGACGACCTTGGAGGCATTGCACAGGTAGAGTTTGATAATTTGCCCATGCCGTCATTCCCACGCGGGAGGGAATCTCGATTTCGGGGTTTCAGAAAAATTTACAAAGTTGCCATGATTTCAAATTTCTAGATTCCCGCCTGCGCGGGAATGACGGCATAAGGTTTCTATGTAAATCACTATAAACCGTCAAATTTAGTGGATTAAATTTAAATCAGGACAAGGCGACGAAGCCGCAGACAGTACAGGTAGTACGGCCAAGGCGAGGCAACGCCGTACTGGTTTAAAGTTAAGCCACTATAAGAATCCGTCCACCCCTGCTACTTTCAGACGACCTTGATAAAAAAAGCAACGGATAAACCGTTGCTTTTTTGTTTGACCTGCGAATCTTACAAACTGCCCAACACGATGCGCAACACGCGGCGCAGGGGTTCGGCTGCGCCCCACAAGAGCTGGTCGCCGACGGTGAACGCGCTGATGTATTCGCCGCCCATGCCCAGTTTGCGGATGCGTCCGACGGGGACGGACAGCGTGCCGGTAACTTTGGCGGGCGTCAGCTCGTGGATGCTGGCTTCTTTTTCGTTGGGGATGACTTTCACCCAGTCGTTCGCGCCTGCCAAAATCGCTTCGATTTCGGAAACGGGCAGGTCTTTTTTCAGCTTCAGGGTGATGGCTTGGCTGTGGCAGCGCATAGAGCCGATGCGGACGCACAAGCCGTCGATTACGGTCGGATTGTCGCTGCGGCCGAGGATTTTGTTGGTTTCCACGCCGCCTTTCCATTCTTCTTTGGACTGGCCGTTGCCCAAATCCACGTCAATCCACGGAATCAGGCTGCCGGCGAGCGGTACGCCGAAGTTGGCTTTCGGATAGTCTTCGCTGCGCAGGAAGTCGGATACTTTGCGGTCAATGTCGAGAATCGCGCTGGAAGGATCGGCAAGCTCGTCCGCCACTTGGGCGTGAATCGCGCCCATGCCGCTGATGAGTTCGCGCATGTTTTTCGCACCCGCGCCGGAAGCGGCTTGGTAGGTCATGCTGGTTGCCCATTCGACCAAATCGTTTTGGAACAGGCCGCCCAGCGCCATCAGCATCAGGGAGACGGTGCAGTTGCCGCCGATGTAGTTTTTCACGCCGTTTTTGAGGCCGTTGTCGATGACGTTTCGGTTGACCGGATCGAGGACGATAATCGCGTCGTATTTCATGCGCAGGGAGGATGCCGCGTCAATCCAGTAGCCGTTCCAGCCGCTGTCGCGCAGGGGTTGGAACACGGATTTGGTGTAATCGCCGCCTTGGCAGGTTACGATGATGTCCATTTTCGCCAGTTCGGCAACGTCGTTCGCGTCCAATAATGTTTTCGCCGCCTGACCGAAATCAGGTGCCGCGCCGCCGACGTTGGATGTTGTGAAGAAGAACGCTTCGGGAATATGGGCGAAGTCGTTTTCTTCTTTCATACGCTGCATCAAAACCGAACCGACCATGCCGCGCCAGCCGACGAAACCTACTTTCATGTTGAGCTCCTTAGGGGGAAATTGTTAACAAATTTCTGAATAGGGGAAAAGGAAGAGTTTTAAACCTGTTTGAGGTAAATGTAAAGTTTTTTATAGCATCTCTAGAAAGAAATAAAAGGTCGTCTGAAATACACTTTCAGACGACCTTTCCGTATCAAGCTCAATCAAGATTCCCCCACCTCATCACGGTTCCGCCATTTCCAACGCTTGTTTGATGTCCACGGCAACGACGCGCGAGACGCCTTTTTCCTGCATGGTTACGCCGACGAGCTGTTCCGCCATTTCCATGGTCAGGCGGTTGTGGGAGATGTAGAGGAACTGGGTTTGCGCCGACATTTCTTTGACCAGGTTGCAGAAACGCGAGGTGTTGGCGTCGTCCAGCGGGGCGTCGACTTCGTCCAGAAGACAGAAGGGGGCGGGGTTGAGGCTGAACAGGGCGAACACGAGGCTCATGGCGGTGAGGGCTTTTTCGCCGCCGGAGAGGAGGTGGATGGTGCTGTTTTTCTTGCCGGGCGGGCGCGCCATGATGGACACGCCGGCAGTCAGGAGGTCGTCGCCTATCATTTTGAGGGTGGCTTCGCCGCCGCCGAACAGGGTCGGGAAGAAGGTTTGGACTTTGCCGTTGACGGCGTCGAAGGTTTCTTTGAAACGCTCTTTGGTTTTGTCGTCGATTTGGGCGATGGCTTCTTCCAAAAGGGTGATGGCGGCCTGCACGTCTTCGCTCTGGCTGCGGTAGTAACCGTCGCGTTCGCGCGCTTCTTCGAGTTCTTGCAGGGCGGCGAGGTTGACGGCGCCGAGGGCTTCGATTTGCTGGGTGAGGCTGCCGATGCTGCTGTTCAACACTTTCGGCGATTCTTTCGCCAACGCTTCGAGCGCGTCCAAATCGGCGGCGCGTTCGGTCAGGTTTTGATGGTAGCGTTTGGCGTTGATCAGGGCCTCCTGCTGCTGCAACAGGGCGGTTTGGGTGGCGGCCTGAAGCTGCGGCAGCTTGGTTTGCAGGGTTTGTACGCGGGCGTATTGCTCCCTGCCCTGTTCCTGAATCTGCGCGAGTTTCTCCTGCACGGCGATGTATTCTTCGTCCAGCGTGTGCACGGCTTCGGTCAGCTCGTCGAGCTTGATGTGCTGCTCGTCGTTTTGGAACTCGGTTTCATAGGCGAGGGCAAGCTCTTGCTGGCGTTCCTGCCAGTCCAGGGTTTGCTGTTCGAGCCGGGCGATTTGCTGCTGGTAGTTTTGTTTTTGCTGGTTGAGCTTATGGACGGCGACTTCCGCCAGCCCGTATTGGCGGTTGGCTTCCAGCAGGGCAAGCTGCGCCTGTTTCAGACGGCCTTGCTGCTCTTGGCGGCTGTGCGCGGTGGTTTGCTGCTGGTGTTCGAGTTCGGCGGCGGCTTCCTGCAAAGTAGCGATGTCGTCTGAAAGCCCGTCGGACGTGTGTTGCAACACGGTCTGTTCTTCCGCCAACTGCGCCAGTTCGCGCTCGATGTGTTCGCGGCGGATTTGCCCTTGGTTGGTGCGCGCCAAGAGTTCGGTGGCACGTTGCTGCGCTTGGCTGTATTGGCGTGTGTGCTGCTGTTGCTGCTGCATCAGGTTTTTGTGTTGCACTTCGGACGAGCGCACGGTAGCCTCCGCCTGTTTGAACGCGGCTTCGGCGGCGAAAAGTTCGGGGGCGAGGTTTTCCAGTTCGGACGCGATGCCGTCGAGGCGCGCTTTTTGGGCAATCAGGCTTTCCTGCGCGGGTTTGGCATAGAGCAGGACGCTGACTTTATCAACCTGATGGCCTTCGGGCGTGAGCCAGATTTGGTGTGCGCCCAAATCGCTTTGATGCGCGAGGGCGTAGCCCAAATCGGGCGCGCACAATACACCGTCGAGCCAGTGGTGCAATGCCGTCTGAAACGGCGGCTGCGCTTGGATTTGGTTCAGCAATGCCTGTACGGGCAGGGATTTTTTGATACCGCCGGAGAGGTCGTCTGAAAGCCATGCCGCCTGCCCTTGCGGCAAAGGCGCGGGAGGCACGAAACCGTGCGGGACGGCGCGGGCGTGCAGGCGTTCGGCAAGAATGACAGACAAGGCGTGCTGCCACTCGGCGGGCGCGGTGATGTGTTGCCACAGTTGCGGCGCGGCGGCGTGGTCGGTTGCCTGCCAGAAGTCGGCGGCTTCCTGTTGTTGCGACAGGATTTGCGACAACGCCTGCTGCTGCGCCTGCAAGGTGATGTGTTGTTGCTTCAGGCTTTGGAAGCGGTCTGAGGCCGTCTGAAACGCCTCGCGGGCGGCGTGCAAGGTTTCTTCGGCGGCAATGATTTGTTCTTCGTAATGCTCTTGCTGGCTTTGCAACAAGGCGGCGGCTTCCTGCGCGGCGGCGGTTTCGGCCTCGTCGGGCAGGTTCAGGGCTTGGTTTTCCTGTTTCAGACGACCTTTGCGCTCTTCGTGCTTGGCAACGGTTTGTTCGGCATGGGCAAGCTGCTGCTGCTTCAACGCCAGTTCGCGGCGGATGCGGTTTGCCTCGTCCTGCAGGGTTTGGAAGGCGGCGTTGAGCGTGGCTTGGGCTTCTTCCAATTCGGGCAGACGCTCTTCGTGTTCGGCAACCTGCATCGCCCATTCCGCCAATTCGGTTTGCTTTTCTTCCGCCTGCAACTCGTTTTCTTCAAGCTGTACGCGGATTTGCTGCTGCTCCTGATGGATACGCTGCATCTGCGCCTGCGCCGCCTGTTTGTCGCGTTCGATGCGTTGATGCAGGTTTTGCTGATGGCGGATTTGCTCTTCCAAACGGGCAATCTGCTCGCGCAACACGCCGCGTTTGTTGCTCAATTCATGCACCGCCTGCTGCTGCGACTGTTCGGCGGTCTGCAAGGCGTGTACTTCGTCGTTTAACGCCTGAATCTGCGCGGCGGTTTCGTCCTGCTGCGCCTGCAAAGACTGATGCTGCGCGGTTGCCTTATCTGCGGCGGCAAGCGATTGCTGCCATTGGGCGTAATCGAGCAAATCCTGCTGGCGATTCAACTGCGCGGTCAGTGATTTGTAGCGTTCGGCGGTTTCCGCCTGTTTTTCCAGCTTTTCCACCTGACGCGCCAACTCGTTCTGCAAATCGCCCAAACGCTGCAAATGCTCGCGCGTGTCTTTCAGACGGCCTTCCGTCTCCTTGCGGCGTTCCTTATATTTGGACACGCCCGCCGCCTCCTCGATATAGGCGCGCAACTCTTCCGGCCGCGCTTCGATGATGCGCGAAATCATCCCCTGCTCGATAACGGCATAACCGCGCGCGCCCACGCCCGTACCCAGAAACAAATCGGTAATGTCGCGGCGGCGCACGGTCTGATTATTGATGAAATACGTCGATTCACCCTGACGCGTCAGCTGCCGCTTGATGCTCACCTCGGCATACTGCCCCCACGCCCCCTGCAAACTGTGGTCGCTGTTGTCAAACACCAGCTCCACCGAAGCCCTCGGCGCAGGACGGCGCGTCGCCGCACCGTTAAAAATCACGTCCTGCATACTCTCGCCGCGAAGCTGCTTCGCCGAAGCCTCGCCCAACACCCAGCGCACCGCGTCAATCACATTCGACTTGCCGCAGCCGTTCGGCCCGATAACCGCAACAAGCTGCCCCGGAACATGAATCGTGGTCGGGTCGGTAAAAGATTTGAAGCCGGAGAGTTTGATGTGGGTCAGGCGCATGGGATAAGGACGGGGAGAAAAAAATAAAGTGGGATTTTATACTAAAACATCTGACAAAAGGTCGTCTGAAATCCTGTTTCGGGTTTTCAGACGACCTTTGCTTTCAGACCTTCTTAACGGCGCGGCTTATTCTTTGCCGATGCCTTTATCCAGTCCTTGCGTCAGACCGTTGATGTCGCCGCCGTTCAGGCCCAATTCTTTCAAGAGGCCGTCAACCAGCGGGGCTTGGCTGCGGTAGCGCAGGGCGCTGTTGACCATTTGGTCGGCGAGGCTGGCTTGTGTGGTTTGACCGTCCGACACGCCTTCGGAGCCGTTGGCAGCGCCGCTGAATCCGCCCAAGCCGTTGACTTGCAGAATCTTGATGTCGTCGATGTTTTCCATCGGACGCACGGATTCGCGGATGATGTCGGGCAGGTGTTTCAACAGGGCGAGGCGCACTTGCATTTCGACTTGCTCGACGCTCAGGACGTTGGCGGCTTCGTTCACGGCACGGGTACCTTCGGCATCGACTTTGTATTGCTGCTCTTGCGCTTGTGCCAACAGGACTTTGGCATCGGCTTCACCTTTGGCTTGCAGGCGTTGTTTCTCAGCTTCGGCTTCGGCGGCGATGCGCACGGCTTCGGCACGGTCTTGCGCAGCCTGTTTCTCGGCTTCGGCGGCAACGGTGAGCGAAATCGCGTCTTTTTGCGCGGCTTCTTCGGCGGCAATCAGTTCGACGGCTTTGGCACGTTCGGCGCGTTCGGTTTCGCGCACGGTAATCACGCTCTCTTCTTCACGCACGGCGGCAGCGCGGGCTTTATCGGCTTCGGCTTTGGCTTCGGATTCGGCACGCGATTTCTCGGCAACGGCGATGGCGCGGTCTTGTTCGGCAAGCTCGATGGCTTTGCGACGCTCGACCTCCGCCTGCTCGACGGCTTGGGCTTTGCGGATGTCTTCGTTTTTAATGTCGCGTTCGGCGGCGATGCGTTTCAAATCCACTTCGCGTTCGGCGGCGATTTTGGCTTCTTCCGCCTCGCGTTTTTTCTGCGCTTCCTGCTCGGCGATGCTGGCTTCCTGCTCGGCGCGGCGCACGGCGATTTCGCGTTCTTGTTCGAGTTTGGCGTACTCTTCTTCGCGCGAGATTTTCAGGCGTTGCTGCTCGGCTTCGAGGTTTTTGGTTTTAATCGCCAAATCGGTGTCTTGTTCGATTTCGTTGCGTTTTTTGCGGCGGCCTTCGATGGTTTCGGTCAGTTTGGTCAGACCTTCCGCGTCAAAGGCGTTTTGCGGGTTGAAAAACTCAAAGCTGGTCTGGTCGAGGCCGGTCAGGGAAACGGTTTCGAGTTCGAGGCCGTTTTTAAACAAGTCTTCGCTCACGACTTGTTGCACTTTCTGAACGAAATCAACACGTTTCTCGTGCAGCTCTTCCATCGCCATTTCGGCGGCAACGGCGCGCAGGGCGTCGACGAATTTACCTTCGACGAGATCTTTCAATTCGTCAGGCGACATGGTTTTCATACCTAGCGTTTGCGCGGCGGTGGCAATGCTTTCTGCGCTGGGTTTGACGCGGACGTAAAACTCCGCCATCACATCGACGCGCATCCGATCGCGGGTAATCAACGCCTGCTGCGCCGCGCGGCGTACTTCGAGACGCAATGTGTTCATGTTGACGGGGATGATTTCGTGCAGCACGGGCAGCACCATCGCGCCGCCGTTCATGATGACTTTTTCGCCGCCGAAGCCGGTACGGACGAAGGAGACTTCTTTGCTGGCGCGGCGGTACAGGCGGGTGAGGATGAGGCCGAGTACGAACAGCGTGACGAGTATGACGCCGGCGATGATGCCGATGGAAACTAAGTTCATGGGTTTTCCTTTCTTGTTGTCGATATACCCTTGAGGGGGCGTGGGTTCAGACGGTTTTTTAGGGTTTGGGGTCGTCTGAAAGGTTAAAAATCTGGGGTTTTAAAGGTAGGTCGGATTCTTGAATCCGATAATTTCGGTTATGTGCAATACGGTTGAAGCGGAGCGGTTCGTCGGATTCAAGAATCCGACCTACCATTTCTGTTTTTTGCAAACCGTAGCGTGGGCTTTGCCCGCGACCTACTGCCGTTTGAATCAAACGATCATCCGAGATGTTTGCTTCGTGGGCGAAGCCCACGCTACGGACTACTTGAGGGGCGTCGGTTCAGACGGTTTTTTGGAATTTTGGGTCGTCTGAAAAGTTAAAAATAACGGTTTTAAAGGTAGGTCGGATTCTTGAATCCG
>NZ_KV789590.1:458-1942 GCF_001807625.1 Neisseria sp. HMSC03D10 | reverse complement strand
GTCCTGCTACGAAGACTATGAACACGCTCTGAAAGATGGTTAAAACATATGCTTTCAGACAGACAAGTCCGTTATAATAGGCAAATTAACTATCATAACCACATCAAAGGTAAATCATGCCTTGGAACATACCGATTTTTCTGACTTGGATGCGCGTTTTGCTGATTCCGGTCTTTACTTTGCTGTTTTTCCTGCCAAAAGGGTGGATTGCACCGGAAACCGTCAATTGGACTGCCGCTATCATTTTCGCACTCGCAGCCGTAACCGATTGGTTTGACGGATTTTTAGCAAGGCTTTGGAAGCAAACCTCCGATTTCGGCGCATTCCTCGATCCCGTTGCGGATAAATTGATGGTAGCGACCGCATTATTACTGCTGGTCAGCCTTGGCCGTACTTATGTTATCTTCGCCATCATCATCATCGGCAGGGAAATTACCATTTCCGCCTTGAGGGAATGGATGGCGCAAATGGGCAGACGCAGCAGCGTTGCCGTTGCCACGATCGGCAAATTTAAAACCGCCGCGCAAATGGTTGCTATATTTTTATTGCTCTTAGCCTCCAATCGATTTGACAATATTTTTTACCTGACAGGTAACATATTGATGTTTATCGCATCTGTATTAACCCTCTGGTCAATGTTCTATTATCTGAAAATGGCGTGGCAGGAAATCAAATAAAAAATAAAACAAACCCCTTGACGACAAGTTTTAAATCCATAATAATTGCGTCTTCTTCAGAAACAGCAGCAAGAAACAGACATTCGGCGGGAATAGCTCAGTTGGTAGAGCGCAACCTTGCCAAGGTTGAGGTCGCGAGTTCGAGACTCGTTTCCCGCTCCACAGTTTAATTTTCAGATGTGTCCCATGCGGGAATAGCTCAGTTGGTAGAGCGCAACCTTGCCAAGGTTGAGGTCGCGAGTTCGAGACTCGTTTCCCGCTCCAAACGAATCCTGTCTTAAGTTGCTATAAAGTTTCTCCGATGCGGGAATAGCTCAGTTGGTAGAGCGCAACCTTGCCAAGGTTGAGGTCGCGAGTTCGAGACTCGTTTCCCGCTCCAGTTTGAACACTACCTGGTAGTTTGTTTGGCGAGATAGCAAAGTGGTTATGCAGCGGATTGCAAATCCGTCTACGCCGGTTCGATTCCGACTCTCGCCTCCACTCATTTCATGGCGGGGTGGCAGAGTGTTTATGCTATAAGGGGTGCAACCCTTATATAGGCCGGTTCAAATCCGTGCCCCCGCCTCCAAATTTTAATATAAAACAGTCTGCGCCCGGGTGGTGAAATAGGTAGACACAACGGACTTAAAATCCGTCGGCCCTAAACCGGCCGTGCCGGTTCGATTCCGGCTCCGGGCACCACAACCGCTTTTAGAGCGGTTATTTTTTTGCCTGTCGAAGCCTAACACCGTAAACCAAAGCCAAGAAAGACAAGGCTTCTCACTGGTTTCGGTATCTTTATAGTGGATTAAATTTAAATCAGGACAA
>NZ_KV789590.1:0-438 GCF_001807625.1 Neisseria sp. HMSC03D10 | reverse complement strand
CGCCGTACTGGTTTAAAGTTAATCTACTATACATCATATAATTCTGCCTATTTCTGCCTAATTGAATCAACCTAAAATTTACGGTATCTTTTGCGGTATCTGAAAAATACTGTAAAAATGAAGCTGAACGACCGACAAATCAAAAACACCAAGCCTGCCGAAAAACCGTTTAAGCTGAATGACGGCAAGGGCTTGTATCTGTATATCAATACGAGCGGCGGGAAGTTATGGGGGGTGATTTTTCGCATAACGGCAAACGGAAAACGCTTTCAATCGGCAAATATCCGACCATATCACTAGTGGAAGCCCACCAAGCTGCTGAAAACGCCCGCTGCTTGCTTGCATCGGGGCAAGACCCCAGCGAAGCCAAGCAACAGGAAAAACGCGAATGGCAAGCCGCTGTCAGTAATATAGTCAATTAAAATCAAAATAGGACAG
>NZ_KV789589.1:11945-15676 GCF_001807625.1 Neisseria sp. HMSC03D10 | reverse complement strand
AAGACGGCGGCAACGATGTCGGGGACGGTTTGATTTTGAAACAGTCGGGAGGATTGGAAATGTTTTAAAGCCGCGAAACGCGGCTCTAAAACAAAGCGGTAAACGGTTTCATCCTTGGAGACGGACAGCTTCTCACACGAAGTCACGATGCCCTGCCATTGTTTCGCCGGAGATTCGTCCGAAGCAGACCCAAATGCACTGACTACTTCGGACAATACGGCCTCCTGCGGACGGATTTCAAATGCAGCGCGCTGATTGAGGTAGGAAGACAGCGGCAGGAAGGAATCGGTGGAAGTGGCGGTGATTTCAACGTGGTAGGCGGTGTTGGCGGCTTCGGAGGCGGTGAAGGATTTAACGGAGAGGGAGGGGGAAAATCGGGCAAAGGTGAGGTGGTAGGATTGGCGGGCGGTCATGGTCGGGTATTTCCAAGATGACGATGGGGTCGGTATGGTAGTTTGAACGGGGGTGGGCGGTCAAGCGGAGGGGATTGGTGGTGGAGAGGCCGTCTGAAAGGAATTTCATCAGACGGCATCACTATAAAACTACTTATAGATTATAAAGACAATTAATTGTTACAATTTTTAATAATAATTGATTTAGGTATCCTCTTTATTAAATTAGTAAAATCATTTCTAACCTCAGTATGATTAATATTTAATTCTTTCTTATTAATTAGTATATATATATTTCTTTCATCTTTAGAAATATAACCATCCTTAAACCTAAACTCTTTATGCATACCTGAACTTAACTTATTTCCCTTTTTAAAATTATACACATACAAAGACTTACCTGTCTCCCCATAGTAAGTTGAAGTAATAAAACAATGATTTAATCTATCTTTAAATAGTTTTAGCTCCCCTCCCTCTAAACTTGACTCTTCATCATCAAGTTCAGAAGTAAAAATTAAATTTACTCCGTATGCATTTTGACATAATAAGACAAAGAATGTAAATATTGCTAGCATTATATTTAATGATTTCATAACAACTCCATCTAAATATCATATTTAACAGCTAAAGGATCGCCACCAGCAGCTTTTACAGCTGCTCTTAGTTGAGCCATATTTTTACCAACCTTCAATTCGAAATGAGGATAATCCTTAAATTTTCTCCAATTTCCTCCCCATGCTAACCCCTCTTCAATTCCTACATGTGCAATTAATTTCAGTAATCTAATATTCTCTGCATCATCTTCCTTTTTCATGTGGAGCCTGCCATCCTGCCAAATTGGAAACACATCTATTGCGAGTCCAAAATTATGATTACTTTGCCCTCCTTTTGCTTTTGTTACTATTGATCCAGGCATTGTTCTCCCTTTGGCATACAATTCATCCTGTTCTCTGTATGTCCTATATCCCTGCACAATTCTTAATTTAATTTGATGTTGTTCATACACTTTTTGAATAAACCTTCTTACTTTGTCTTGAAATTGAGGATGAAGTTTATTAATTTTTGTTTCATTTTGATCATGTATCCCTCTATTCTCCTTAACCACTGTAACAGGCTTCCCATCCACAGAATTTACCCGCTTTACCTCCCTTCTCTGCCTTAATTGGGGAGATGTATGTTTTGCACCGTTATCTTCCTTTGGTCGACTAGCTGTTTCTGTGTCAGAGGAAGGACTCATCTGCACTTTTCTTGCAGATGATTGGTTACCTGATTCTTGTGCCTTAGGTTTTTCTATTTGTACCTCCCTATTTCCTGTTTGCGTATTTGCTCCCGTATTAACGGTAGGTTTTGTTTGTACTTTCTCGGCAGGTGGCTGCGTGTTTGTTCCCCGTGGCTTAGTAGGTCGATCTATTTTCACTTCCCCGTTTTCTTTTCTCGCGACAGGTCTACCTGTTTTTGCAGGAAGCCGAATTTTTTGTCCGATATAGATTTTATTGGGATCTGCAATTTTTGGGTTTGCATGAAGCAATGCTTCTACGGTTGTTCCTAACTTTTGGGCAATCTTTGTCAAAGTCTCCCCTTTTTTGACCTTGTGATACATTCCTGCATAGTTTCCGGGTTTCCCATTCGGTTTCAATATAACTCTTTGTTTGAGATACGGGCTGATAAGTTTCGTAATAATTTCCGTTACCGAAATCATCCCTTCTATATTCGCCTTTGGCATATGCTTATCTGCATTGGGATTGATTTTAACCTTTACATCTTTTCCTGCATGTTGATATGGAATCTCTTTGGTTTTACCTTCTTGGTCAGTTTGTCCTTGGATAATGACCTTTTCTTGACCTTGTTTTTCGTGTGTAATTTCATATGGAACATTAGGAATAGCTTCTCCATCAAGATTAACTATTTGTAATCTTTTTGATTTGTCCGCATTTTTGTATCTGTACCATTTGAAATCATCATTTTCAGTACCTGCAATTTTAACTTCTTCCAAAAGATTAAAGTTCCATGCCGGTGTTGGCTTATACGAATGGAGCTTACTTCGACTCAAAGAAGACTGCGCCCTCGGGCTATAATACAATACGACCTTTCCCGTAGGATCTTTTATCATTCCATCATATATAGGTCGGACAGCGGCAATAATCCGTAAAACTAATGGCGATGGTTTCCCAGCTGATAGAGAATTATAGGCACTTAAGAATGGTTGATTTTTTTGTGTTGCCGCATCAAAACCCGTTTTTAATATTACATCATTAATTGTCTGATACCTCCTCCATTCTTTATATTTAAAACGATTCATTATTACATGAGCAATTGCTTTCCAAGAAGCACTACTACTATTGCCAGCTTCGCCAGCAATCGTAGAAACAAACAGGATAAATTCCTTAGAATATTGTGACATTACCAATCTCCGAATTATTTCGCACAAGGATTATCAATGACCATATCGACTGATTCATAAACATGATTTAAATAACTCATAGCTACTTTTTTTTGTTTAAACTTTCCCTGAACTATTGATTGTAAAGATACAACATCCTTTGCAAAATTAAATTGCTTACTATGTTTTAAAATAATCTTTAGTGGTTTTAGCTGGAAAAATTTATAAAAATAAATACCTGCATCATCCGCAGCCATGATACATTTCGTATGAGCGTCTATAGTAATAACTCCTGATACTGTTTGAGGCTTATGGACTCCATCAACCAAAACTAAATATGAATTATACGAGCCTAGATTAATATTCAATGCAAAAATATCCTCAATCCATTTGTATGTCGCTTTGTCTTTTGGGATGTCTCCAATAATTGCCTTCTCATTAAGATAGAAAGCACATTCATTTGTTTTTTTATTACACTCCCTAGTTATTTTTAATGTATTATTTGGGGAAACAAAGGTTTTCTGGCTGGCAAGACTTACTGCATTCGCAGTTAGTAATATGTAAATTAAGAATAATTTTTTAAGTTTAAGCTGTAACATTTTGCCATTTATTCCTTATCTAAATTATCAAAATCATCACTGCATAAGTAATCATCTTGTTCTATGTAAGTTTCATCCTCAGATAAAACCCAATCTCCTCCTCCTACAAAAAAATTGGCATATTCTTCTGTGGCTGAAGTGATTCGTCCGGTTCTTCCATATTCATCAAGGTTTCCTTCAAATTCCTCCCCACTTTCAGTAAGTGCAAAATATTTTAGAGATGTTAAATCCCCAAATCCTTCAAAACTTTCAGCAAAATCCAATCTATTGCTGTAACGCTTAATTGCGCCAACTTGAGTGAATTTGAAGTTGGTGCTATTCGCCCCACTCACCACCAACGGCGCCCTCACCCTTACCACC
>NZ_KV789589.1:11407-11925 GCF_001807625.1 Neisseria sp. HMSC03D10 | reverse complement strand
ACCTCCCCGTTGCTCAACTTGATATACGCCCCCTTGCAGGTAATCAAAATCTCTTCCTTTGCCGCAATGGTGACTTTCCCTACGCTGCTGGTTAGCGTTGCGTCCTTTAAGGCATTCAGCTGCAATTCGTCATTCTGTGCCTGCACTTCCACTTTGCCCTGGTTGGCCTGTACTTTGATTCCTTGGCTTTGCGCAAACAGGTTGAGGCTTTCTACTGCATGGGCGGTCAGGCTTTGGCCGGCGGTGATGTCGGTATGGTTGCCGCTGACGAGGTGAATGTTTTCATTGGCGGTATGCAGTTGGCTTTGTTGGGTTGCGGTGGCGATGCCGGCCGGGGCGGTTTGGATCAAACCGGCCTCTTTCAGGTCTTTGAGTGCGTCTTTCAGACGACCCCTTTGGGTTTCTTCATCGGTGTTGTGGTTGTTGGCCGTTTGGGCGGCTTTGTTCAGGCTTTTGGCCAGGGAGAGCGCCTGTTCGATCTGTGCAATGGCATCGTCCATATCCAGCACTTTGCCGTT
>NZ_KV789589.1:0-11387 GCF_001807625.1 Neisseria sp. HMSC03D10 | reverse complement strand
TCGGAGGCGGTGAAGGATTTAACGGAGAGGGACGGGGAGAATCGGGAGAAGGTGAGGTGGTAGGATTGGCGGGCAGTCATGGCGGGTATTTCCAAGATGACGATGGGGTGGGTATGGTAGTTTGAACGGGGGTGGGTGTTCAAGCGGAGGGGATTGGTGGTGGAAGGCGGTCTGAAAGGTAACCAAACTTGTTGGCTCTCTTTCAGACGGTTTTTAAACATAGCCTTATTCAAATAAGACGTCTATGCCTTCTTCTCCAACCTCCAAGCTCGCACGCTCCGGCATATGGCCTGCCGTCTGCTGCCATTGCAAAAAGCTTTGCGCGATGGCAGGCATGACTTGGCGGTTGAGCAAATGGTCGATATTGCGTGCGCCGCTGTCGCCGGTAGTGCAAGAATCAGCCAGAAGCGCTGCAAAATCTTCGCTGTAACTGAGGCGTGTTTGATGGGCTTCGTACAGTCGGTCAGCAATTTTGTCCAGCTTCAGTCTGACGATTTGAGCCAATGCCTCTTTTTCCAACGGACGATAAGGAACAACCTGCATACGCGCCAACAGAGCGGCTTGGAAATGGTCTGTCAGTATCGGACGAATCGCTTCTGCCAACTCTTCCAGACTAAATTCAGGCGTTTCATCGGTTTCAACAGGTTCGTCTGAAACGCAGGCGTTTTCAGACGAGCTATCCGGCATTTGTGCAGAAAGTTCGACTTCAGTGTCCACAATCTGCTCTTGCGCGTTTTGCTCTTTACCCTCTTCTGCAACAGCTTCTTCTGTTTCTTCAGGCTCTTGTGGTGTCAGCAATTGGGTCAATTCGTTCGCACCCAAGTTTGAAGTCATCAGGATAACGGTATTTTTAAAATCGATTTCCCGACCTTCGCCGTCACGCATCATGCCTTTGTCGAAGACTTGGTAGAAGAGATTGAGAATGTCTTTATGAGCTTTCTCAACTTCATCCAATAATACGACGCTGTAAGGTTTCTGACGTACTGCTTCGGTCAAAACACCGCCTTCGCCATAACCGACATAACCCGGAGGAGAACCTTTAAGTTGGGAAACGGTATGCGCTTCGCGGTATTCGGACAGGTTGATGGTAATCAGCGATTTTTCGCCGCCGAACAGCGCATCTGCCAAAGCCAGCGCCGTTTCTGTTTTACCTACGCCGGACGGACCGCTCAACAGGAATACGCCCAATGGGGAATCGTTGGTTTTCAAACCTGCTTTAGCGGCTCTCAAACTTTGCGCGATAGCATGAATGGCTTCACTTTGCCCAACCACGCGTTTCTCAAGCAGGCTTTCCAGTTGCAGCAGGTTTGCCAGTTCGTCTTTGAGGACGCTGCCTGCGGGGACGCCCGTCCAATCGGCAATAATATCGGCGATTACGGTCTCATCAACACTGGTGAAAATCAACGGTTTACCGGCGACAACGGCATCAAGCTGTTGCTGTTTCTCGGTCAGACTGTGTTGCGCGGCTTGTCGCTCTTCAGAAGTCAATTCTGTATTTTTGGCAGCTTCCATCAAGGATTGGATTTCATCCGCCAATTGTTTTTCTTCCTGATATCGGCGGTTCATTTCTTCGCGCTCTTCATTCAATTGGGCAATCTCTTGCTCAACTTGTCGAATGTTATCTTGCTGCGAAGCATTCAGACGACCTAATTGCTTGTCGGCATCCAATGCCTCCAGCTCGCGTTGCAGTGAAGAAATTTGGGCATCCATCAAACCGAAAATATGAGGCACGGTATCCAAACTCATGCGGACGCGTGCGGCTGCCGTATCCAACAAATCTACGGCTTTATCCGGCAGTTGGCGGCCGGTAATATATTTTCGGGAAAGTTGTACGGCTGCGATGACGGCGGAGTCCTGAATATGGACTTTATGGTAAGCGGCATAACGTTGCTTCAAACCGCGGAGCATGGTGAACGCAGCCTCATCATCGGGTTCGTCAACTTTGACCATTTGGAAACGGCGTTCCAACGCGGCGTCTTTTTCAAAGTATTGTTTGTATTCGCTCCAGGTTGTCGCTGCGATGGTACGCAATTCACCCCGCGCCAAAGCCGGTTTTAAGAGGTTGGCTGCATCCGCGCCGCCTGCACTGTTTCCGGCACCGATTAACGTATGCGCTTCGTCGATGAATAATAAAACGGGTTCTTCAGAATTCTGAACAGCCTCGATAACATTGCGCAGGCGTTGTTCAAATTCGCCCTTCACCCCCGCACCCGCTTGCAGAAGACCTAAGTCCAACACCAATACTTGGGTGTTTTCCAATATCTTAGGCACCTCGCCTGAAGCGATTTTCAATGCCAGACCTTCTACCAATGCAGTTTTACCGACACCCGGTTCGCCAACCAGAATCGGGTTGTTCTTACGGCGACGCGACAGAATATCCATCATTTGACGGATTTCGGTTTCGCGTCCAAATACAGGGTCAATACCGCCCTGAGCGGCTTTTTCAGTCAAATTGACGGTAAAACGTGCAAGCGCATCGTTTTGTCCTGCTGTAGCGGTTTGTTGGGGTTTAGATTCCGCTGAAACTGTATGCTGACCTTCTTCTGAAGCCGGCTGCGCAAATGTATTATTCTCACCTTCGATAGAAACTTCGTCCAACCAAGTTTTCAGACGACCTATCTGTGTTTCAGTCAGGCTTAATAAGGGCCATGCTTCCTGCGTCATCAGACGGTAAGGAGATTTCAGCAATGCCTGATATAGGAAAGCCGAACGGATTTCAGATGCACCTTCGTCACTTGCCAACAACCATGCATCCGACAATAAACTAATCAATGATTTAGACAAAGAAGGATTACCACGAACATTGCGTGGAAGTTTGTCCATCGTACTCAACAAAGGATTCCAAATATTTTCTAAATCAATTTCGTAACGCCTCAATAAGGCATTAACGTCTCCATCCCCTAGTTCGAGCAATTTGATAAATAAATGGTCAACCGTAATTTCGGCATGACCTCGTGTTTGACATAAGCCGGCTGCAGCTTCCATCGCCTGCTGACAATGCGTGTTCAGACGACGTAATAATAATGCTTGATCATGTGCAGACATTTGATATCCCTGATGTAAAAATGTGTTATAAAAAAGTGCTACCTTTATCAGGCAGCACTTTATGTGGATTATTAAGCGCGGCTTTCGTTCCAGCTGTCGGAATGAATGATGTTTCCGTCTTTATAAGTCCAAGTGATTTTTTCGTAACGCAATTCAACGCGTTCCAAGTGATTGTAACGTTCGCGAGCAGGATCTTTGATGTTGTGCATTACAGGACCTACTGCTACAACTTTAACGTTGTCCAGTTTGGTATTGAAATACTCTTTCTCTTGACCTGAAGCGTCAATTTGGTACCACTTGATCTCTACTTCTTTCAAAGTTTGACCAGTTGTTACTGCTTTGTACAGGTATGGTGAAGAAGCATCGTATTCTTTGAACAATACGATAGGTTCGTGAACGCGAGTACCTGTCAATTTGCCGGTATTGGCATCCGTAGGAATACGGACATTGTGCAGAAACTCAACGATTTCAACGCTGTCTTCGCGACCATTGACGTCAACAGAACCTTTAATAACGGAACCGCCGTCGTCTTTCAACCACATATAAGCAGGAATTGCCATATTTTTACTCCTTAGTTTTATTGAAAACGCCTTAAGTTTTGAGGTTTAAAGCAACTTGTGCTGCATTAGAGTTACTGTTTTACAGCCGGAATCAGTATGATCTCAACCCTACGGTTTTTAGCCTTACCTTCTTCCGTCTGATTATCTGCAATAGGTTTGGTATCACCCAATCCTTTAACCTCAAACCGACTCTCCGGAACATTAGAAGAGATAACCAACCAATCTTTAACTGATTGAGCACGTTTTTCTGATAACTGTTGATTGGAAACAGGATTTCCAACATTATCAGTATATCCTTCAACTAAAATGCGTGTATCAGGATGTGACTCAATTGCTTTTAATGCACCAATCAATGCTTTATTGGCATTATTTTTTAGTTCAAACTGACCTGTTTCAAACAAAGCCAAGCTGTCTAAAGTAATAACTACTGGTTTCACAAGTTCTGGTTTTATCGGTTTTGGAGGTGGAGGATCTTTTGGCATTAAGGCTTTTAACTTTGGAATATATAAATCCGCACGATATAACCCTAATCCTAAATGTACCGGCACACCCTCATTACGGTATTTCTCAAGCAATTGCAAATCCTGCTTTAGCAATACCAAATGTTGTTGCCGCTCATTTGAATTTGCCTCAGACCTAACATTTTCTATATGCCGGCTGATTTGTTCTATTAAACGGCTATTGTTTTTCATAGAGAAAAACGAAGCAGATAAAAAACCTAATGCGCAAACGGATAATACTTTAAAAAGTATATCAATAGCATGATTTTTATGATAAACGGTATATTTATCTGACAATTCGGTATGAATATATTGAAATTGATTACCTTGATAACTATTAAAAGAATGGATTAACCCTTGTGTATTCTTAGATATGTAAGTTGCCCATACTGATTTGGCTTGGCAGTCTCCATCGTCAACTACGCTTAAGCTGCGTACATCGACATATTCCCACCCCCCGTCTGTACGATTCAACAATTGCTCTTCGACGCAATTGAGTGCTTCGATCAGCCAGATATATTGACAGCCGTTTGATTGTTTATTTTGCTGTAAAAACTCAATAGACAGACTTTCTTTAAAATCATTAAAAAACTGCTTAATACTTAATACATTCCATCTGCCTTGAGTTTTTAAGGCAAAAAATAGCTCTCTTTTATCTGAAGACTCTTTGAAAAGAAAGGGAGCACGGATAACAAAACTCACAGGTATAGATATACCCATCTTTTTCTGCAAAAACAATATATTGCGCAACCACCCACGCATAACCATAGACACATCGGAATTTATGGCGGGAGATAACACCAGCTCTATGCTGAGTGAGATTTGTTTACGGGCTATATTCTGAAGCAGATTCCAAACTACAGTGTATAAATGTTCTGGATTAAAAATATTTATATATACTGCGTCATCATATCTATCGACTAAATTTGACATCTTCACTGCAGAATCAGGCATACGCAAAACGTAGCGCTCGGTAAATCCCGTATTATTTAATTCTGTCGCGATTTGCTGCCAAACTTCTGAACCGATACTGATGTTTTCCTTGTTCTTACGCTGTCTGATTAACCAAACACACAAGATAGCAACAATTGACAAAGCTAGAATACCGCCTTTCAGCATCCAACTAGCTTGCCAATATATTGCCAATACATAAAACAGTATAAGCTCAACTACTATAAATATAATGAAAGACGAGAGCTTTTGATAAGTCATTATGAAATTACTCTAAATTTATAATGCTTGAGTTTGTTCAGCCAAAGTATCTAGATAGTATCCAAATGCAAAATAAGCTACTACTGCAATAACAGAACAACAGATAAATACCCATATCGGACTAATCGTAAACAAACTCTTAAGAGGCATGCTTTTACGATCAACATAGAATATTTGTCCATCTTGAGTTACCGCATTGCTAGACAATCCAGAAACCATTTTTTTCAAGCTATTTTGTGAATTTTGGAGAGCCATTTCATCTAAAATATAACGTCCCTTGAAGCCTAAATTGATTACACTCAAATATGCCTCAGCGATCAAAGAATTGGCACTTCCTGTTTTGCATAGCTTTTCAATTTTGTCGCACAACACATCGCCTGCATTGTATGATTGGAAGAAATGTACTTGCATGGGATTCATTTCCCATACTTCCCTATCACTTCCTTGCAGATTCTGCAGTGCAACCTCATCCAAAAGCGCACACTGCGCATAAGAAATCTCTTCAATCTCTTCTGCACTACGCCCAGAGCTTGCTAAATTCTTTCTTAAGTTTTCTACCAAAGTTTTGCAATACTCATACCATGTTGAGGCATGCTCGGGACTAAAACCTGCCGATAATGCGGATACAGTCAAAGCAGTATCTCTTAATTCACTTCGAATCAATGGATTATGGTTCATACTAAATACTCACTACTGCAAATAAGCTTAAATGTAAATTAGGTATAGATGTTGGAACATAAATACTACATACCTGCGATTGCATCATTCTTGAAAATGCCACATGCCGTTTGTCTAATCTAAAGTAAACATTATCCATTCGGAACGGCAAACCAGGAGGAGTTTGATTCAATAACTGCAAAGGCACTCCCATTACTGCCGTATTGATAACGCGTTCGACGTCTTCAGGCGCCCCAATTTTGCTGACCAATGGTAATTGCTTCTGCAATTCAGCAAAAACAACGGAATCAGAATGTGCCGAGATATAAAACTCCGCATTATCATCAATCCTGCTGTCAAATATCTGAGCACGCCAGTGTGTAGATTTTGTATGTTCTAACGACAATTCGATGACAGGCGATGGAATTACTTCATCCAACAGACTGCGAATTTTCAACTCCAAACGGTTGAAGGTTCCAAACAAATCAAAGTGATCGTATGGCTCCATCTCATTAACTGATTCACTAACTCTGAATGTGTACAACATACCAAGTAAACGAACCAAGAGCTTATAAAGCTCCTCTGGATGTTGCTGCGGATAATCATTCAAATGTTTCAATTCAGGATAAATCGTATTTAATCCGTGCAAGAACCAAAACAATGTCGAATCAGACACAGAAAAATCGACCGTATTTTCACTACGCGCCCGACGGCGGGCAGATAAGTTATCTATACGGGACAACACCAGCAAAGTGATTCTATTCAGACATGAAAGTAAAACTTCCGATCCTGTAATCGACAATAATGGAGGGATGTAGTCTTTAGACCAAATCAATGCCCCATTCTCGTTTTTTTCCACTACTCCGATGGGGCATGTAATGTAATCGTCATTATCCTCGAAATCAAAACGAATTTGTAAATTTAATTGCTCAACGGCAAGTTCTGCCTCCTCAGCGGAAAATAAATCCTCAACTTGCTCGAACTTTTTCACAAACCGTCTAGGGGTATTTCCAGCCCCGTTTTCATCCACCAAATTCGGTACATGCGCTTGATAAACAGGGAGAGCCAGCAACACTGTATTTCTTGCTCTCACAGGAAGGCTATTAATGTCACGAACTTCAACAGAGCCACTGCCCGACTGTAAATCGATCAAGGTTCCGTCCGGCAGACATGCCTGAAGTTCATTCAGTTTAATTTTTCCTAACTCAAGCGTCTGCTGATCGAACTCGCAACGAAAACATCCCCACTTGAATTCGCCCATCAATTTTATTACATTTGCATAAATGTAACTATTAAAAACGTTTTGTTGTTGGAAGTGCTGAGGAGAGAGCAAGACACCCTCTTCCCATAATGGTTTATGAAATTTCACTGTTTATACCTTTTAAATACCTTTTGTCAGATAAATTTTGAATGCAATAGACAACAGTATACCTAACACTTATACTATTTAGATAGAAATATATCCAAATTTAGTATTTATATTTCATCTTGAACAAAAGATCCCCCCTTCAACACATAACAGAGAATAGGATTAGCCGTGAGCAAAAGTTTCCAAAACGAAGTTCCACCTTCACGTATCAATATCAAACTAGACCTCCATACCGGAGGCGCACAGAAAAAAGTCGAGCTTCCGCTCAAGCTTTTAGTCACCGGTGATTACAGCAATGGTCAAGACAAACGCGACCTTGCCGAAAAAGAAAAAGTCAATATCAACAAAAACAACTTTGACTCCGTATTATCTGACTTCAACCCCAAAGCCAACCTGACTGTGAAAAACACCCTCTCCCCGGCCGGCGGCGAGATGAATATCAATTTGAATTTCAAATCTATGCGGGATTTCCACCCGGAACAAATTGCACAAAATGTTCCCGAGCTGCGCGCTTTATTGGCTATGCGCAACCTGCTCCGTGACTTGAAATCCAACCTGTTGGACGATTCGGCATTCCGTCGTGAACTGGAAACCATCTTGCGTGACGAAAATCTGTCTGCCGAACTGCGCGACCGCCTCGAAAAAATTGCACCTGTTAACAAATAAAACACAAGGTCGTCTGAAAACACCCGTAAGGATTTAAAATATGCAAAAACGCCAAGAAGCCCAAACAACCGTTATAGAACAAGAAAACACAGGCAGTGTTTATGAAGCGCTGTGCCAAAAAATCAACTTAAACGCTGTCGACTCCGTCATCGACATCGAACAGTTCCAAAGCGCCGAAAAAATGTCCGAAGCCTCTGCGGATGAACGTATCGCAGCAGCGGTCAGCGTATTTTTAAAGATGATTCAAGACTCATCTCAAAAAGTAGAACGCCTCGACAAAAGCCTGTTGGACTACCACATCGCACGCATTGACGAACAGCTCAGCCGCCAATTAGATGAAATCCTCCATAACGAAGAATTCCAAAAAATCGAATCTGCATGGCGCGGCTTGAAATTCTTGGTTGACCGTACAGACTTCCGTCACAACGTTAAAATCGAAATTCTCGACGTGTCCAAAGAAGACTTGATTCAAGACTTTGAAGATGCGCCTGAAATCGTCCAAAGCGGACTGTATCGCCACGCCTATAGCAATGAATACGACACCCCGGGCGGCGAACCTATCGGCGCAGTCATCTCCAACTATGAATTTGACCGCAGCCCGCAAGACATGGCTTTGCTGCGCAATATTTCACGCGTCTCCGCTTCTGCACACATGCCATTCATCGGCTCTGTCGGCCCATCTTTCTTCGGTAAGGAAAGTATGGAAGAAGTCGCCGGCATTCAGGATTTGGCGAACTATATGGACCGTGCCGAATACATCAAATGGAAAAGCTTCCGCGAAACCGATGATGCGCGCTATATCGGCCTGACCCTGCCACGCTTCCTTGCCCGTCTGCCTTACGGTAGCGATACAGTTCCTGTACGCAGCTTCAATTACGAAGAACAAGTTAAGGGTACCGAACACGATCGTTACTTATGGGCAAACGCATCCTTTGCCTTCGCTGCCAACATGGTTCGCAGCTTCATCAACAACGGCTGGTGCGTTCAAATCCGCGGACCTCAAGCCGGCGGTCTGATCGAAGACTTGCCTATCCATATGTATGATTTAGGTACCGGCAATCAAGTGAAAATCCCTACCGAAGTCCTGATTCCCGAAACCCGCGAATTTGAATTTGCCAATTTGGGCTTCGTACCGCTGTCTTTCTATAAAAACCGCGATTACGCCTGCTTCTTCTCGGCCAACTCAGCACAAAAACCTGCGCTCTACGAAACCAAAGAAGCAACGGCAAACAGCCGCATCAATGCCCGTTTGCCTTACGTTTTCCTGCTTTCCCGTCTGGCTCACTATCTCAAGCTGATCCAACGCGAAAACATCGGTACAACCAAAGACCGTCGCATGCTTGAACTGGAATTGAACACTTGGATCAATACATTAGTTACTGAAATGACAGACCCAAGCGACGAGTTGCAGGCAACGCATCCTCTGCGTGAGGCCAAAGTCTTGGTTGAAGATATCGAAGACAACCCCGGCTTCTTCAAAGTTCGTCTGTTTGCCCGTCCTCACTTCCAAATCGAAGGCTTGGATGTCAACTTATCTTTAGTTTCCCAAATGCCTAAAGAAAAAAAATAAGCCTATCAAGCTTAATATTTAACCATTTAGAGAAAACCAAGAGAGGGATATTTTCCCCTCTTGGTTTTTTACCTAATCGCTTCCAACACTTGGCATACTGCTGATTAAAGAACACCCGCAGGCGGTTTTACAGCCATCAACTGCAACCGACCTGCCTCCGAACAACATATACTGGCTACCTTCAATAATCGGATTCGTTCCATGTCCCGGAATCGGACAGCTGACCAAATCGCCGACCAAAGCTGCCGGTTTGCCTTCGACAACCATTTCGGAAGATGCTTGAATAACCATACCGCCATGCGTGGTGGCATCTCCTAATCTAATAATCCCTTTCATCATTTTCTCCAATATCATCTATTTTCATCAGAACCAAGCTGAAAAACATTTCTAGCTAATTTAACCCTACGGCTTGACTCAACCTGCCCAAGTAAAAACCGCTATCGGTTTCCCAACCAAACAACTGATGCTTCTGCGCCGTATTTTCAGCGGCCAAACCTAACAAGAACAATGAATTGCCGGATGCCATAGCACCCATGTACAAACCGGGCGTATGCAACAAAAATTTGTCTCTTTCGCTATGCAGTCTTCCTCCCGCATTCTGAATATCGTCTATATACTTTTGCGTATCTTCCCGGGAAGCCAGAAACCATATAGCATCAACCGCATCCCCGTTTAATCCGTAATTTGTATAGTGTTTTAATGCCTGAGATCGTTTACCCTCATCAAACGAGACTGGCCGTTGCAGCCACGCCCGAACCGGCAGTTTTGTCCTTCTTGCCAAATGAGGCGGGGAAAAAACCAGCCACGTCACAGTTTCGGTAAACTCCGCTTCGTCCACATCCCGATTCAGCCAAACCGATAAAACAGCATGAATACCTTCGGATTCGTTCTTATCAAACCACTCGTCTATCAACTCCTCCGGTTTCTGTAAAGGAAGTACTGACCAACCCGATTTTCCCATACCGACATCTTCCGCCATTTCTGCCAGTTTATTCTGCCAATATTCATATACATATTCATCCGATGCATGCAGATGAACCGTTATTTTTTCGGAATAATCCCTTAAAGCGAAGAGTTTTTCCGAAATATTTTTTTCCACTTCATCATCGGCAAAAGCTACAGTGTCTGATATATCGTCCTTTCGATTAAAAGAAACACAATCAAATCGGTAAGCATCCTTTTCCTGGCAAACCACATTCCGCAGGGAAATACCCTCCGGCAAGCCGACATATACATCCGTTAAAGCTACTTTTTTTGCGGCCCACTCAATCCATTTGTTATGTATTTTCTTTTTCTCCAACTCCCATGCTTCTTCTGCTGTGCCTTTATGTATCGATACAATAAACCGGTATATAAAAGCTGCCAGCCAAATCCCGGGGAAAAGCAGCGAATACCACACACCCCCTTTCAGCCAAAAAATCCATATCAATGAAATACAACAACATATTGCCAAGGCAATTATCCATACCGCCGTCCTGCCCCATGTCCTTTTTGCAGGTTGGACCAGAGTGTCGGGAATTTCAGGTATCATCCAATACATATTAAAACCAATAAACTAATTAGTTAGAGTCCAAACCCGGGCATCGTATTATCTTTTCCCCGATATGGCAAATCCACTTTCCAATATCATCGCCCCCCCAAAAAAAACCGAACTATGAATATCCGGCCGGGCAGCTGACAAAGCGATACAAAGGCCGTCTGAAAATACACTTTCAGACGGCCTTTTGCCATACAGCAATACCGATATCCGACCATATCTCTTTTCAGACGGCCTGCATGTAGAAACCAGTAGCGTTGTTTACAGTATT
>NZ_KV789588.1:12331-19544 GCF_001807625.1 Neisseria sp. HMSC03D10 | reverse complement strand
CCTGCTACGAAGACTATGAACACGCTCTTAAACCACCTGCCCGCCGACATCGACCTCTCCGCGCTGGATTTGACCGGCGCCGACCTGTCGCTCGGCATGTTGGCACGCTGCCGCGACGTGTGGCAGAAAAAAGCGGCAGGCTTGGACTTGGTACACTGCAACGCTGAAGATTTACCCTTTGCCGACAATATGTTCGACGTCGTATTCCATGTGGGCGGCATCAATTTTTTCAGCGACAAACAAAAAGCCATCAACGAAATGCTGCGCGTCGCCAAACCCGGCACCAAAATCATGATTGCAGACGAAACCACTGACTTCATCCAACAACAATACAAAAAAAGCCTATTCACGCGTAACTACTTCCAAGACACCGATTTCGACCTGACACAAATCGAAAACTGCATTCCAGAAACCGTACAGGAAAAGAAAACGCGGCTGCTGTGGAGCAACCGCTTTTACTGCATCACCTTCCGCAAACCTGTTTGAAATATTTTTCAGACGACCTCGGAATCTGACAAGGTCGTCTGAAAACCGCATTTATAAACTCAAACATCAGCATATCCATACCAAAGACGGCTCATGCTGAAACCCGATACTCCGGACAGATTTAACGTCTTTATCTGGCCTCAACCCAAGCTGCGTTTACCAATTCAAATCCGCTATACTACAAATTTTTCCTTAACACACACTTCACAATATGAGTACCAAAAAATTTCCCGTCCCCCTCAGCTATTTCAGCATGCCGTTGGGGCTTTTCGCGCTTGGTTTGTCTTGGCGTTACGGCGCGCATATCGGGCTTTTGCCGAATTGGGCTGCGGAAACGCTGTTAGCCGCCGCCTTTGCACTTTGGCTACTGCTGGTCATTGCCTACATCATCAAAATCCGTTTTTTCCGCCCCGAATTTTTACAAGATTTGCAGGATTTGGTGCAATGCTGTTTCATCAGCGCGATTCCGATTACCACGATGCTGGCAGGTTTGGCAGCCTTGCCCTACCAAACGCTACTGGCAAAAGGGTTGATTTTGCTGGGAACGGCGGGACAGTTGGCATTTGCCATGTACCGCGCAGGCGGCTTGTGGCGCGGCATCCATACCCTTGATGCCACCACGCCGATTGTTTACCTGCCCACCGTTGCCACCAATTTTGTCAGCGCGACCGCAATGGCGGTATTGGGTTGGTCGGATTACGCCTGGCTGTTTTTGGGCGCGGGGCTGTTTTCATGGCTTAGCTTGGAAGCCGCCATATTGAGCCGTTTGCGCACCGGCACACCCGTCAACGCCCCTGTGCGCGGTATCGTCGGCATTCAGCTTGCCCCCGCCTTTGTCGGCTGCGGCGCCTATTTTGCTGCATCAGGCGGACACATCGATACCTTCGCGCTGCTTTTAATCGGCTACGGCTGCCTGCAATTCCTGCTACTTCTGCGCCTTCTGCCTTGGATGCTGGAGCAGGGTTTCAGCCCCAGCTTTTGGGGTTTCTCATTCGGTTTGGCGGCAATGACAGGCTGCGGCTTCCATTTGATCGCCGAACAGCGTTTACTGTTTTTAGGCTATTTCCTCGCCACCGCAGGCTCCGGCTTGGTGATGTTACTGTTGCTGGCGACTTTGAATTTAGCGAGACAGGGACGGTTGTGGGTGAAATGAAAAATCGTGCGGCTTAAAGGCGTGATAAAACGAACATGGCCTTAGGTCGTCTGAAAACTACATTTGGGAATTCAAACCGATGAAGATAAACCCTGAAAACGGCAGCATCATCCTGCCGGACGGCAACATTATTGGCGCACGCACCACGCTTGATGACTGGATTGCATCCTTCCCAAAATCTAGCCCGAATCATCTGCAAGCGGGAATAACATTTTTCAGTTTGTCATTTACCAAACAGTCTGAACAATACACCCTTACCGCCCAGTTCGAGCAGCAGCGGCTGGAGCGCTTATCCATATTCTTCTGCCCGATAGGCGAGGACAACAGCTGGGCAGCATGGTCGGAGGAGCGCGAATTACAACGCAGAAAACAATTTGATCGATGGCTGGATAAGCAGCTGGGCGATGCCCCTTGCGCCATTGAAACATCGGCATCTGGCAAATGCCGTCAATTTGCCTGGGGCAATGCGGGCGCGTATTACCACAATAAAGACGGCAGTACGATGATTGTCATCAGTTATTGAATATGAACGCCTTACAAAGGACACCCCATGCACTACCGATCGCTAACCACCGCGCTGGAACAATACAGCGGCAGCCTGACCCACCATCCCGCCTCCCCAAACAGCCTTGCCCTGCATATCGACCGTCAAACGCAAGGTCGTCTGAAACTCCACACACCCGACGGTATCAGCCTCAGCCTGACTTACAACGATGAACCCGTGTTCTGGTCGTTCTTTAGCCACGATTTATACGACGTTTACCTCATCCGCAGCTACGCCGAAAGCTGGCAGGCATATCAGCCCGTCGGGCACATCGGCAGCCGCGTAAACGAACACATCGCCCGCCAACCTGCTGCCGAACAAGGCCTGTTGTGGAACAAATATTTCATCAAACAACTCACCACCCACAACGCAGGGCTGCTCGGCATCGGCGAATGGCACTTCGACTACCGCCACGCCCAAACCCTGCCGCCGCAATGGGGCGAATGCTGGCACGACACCGCCTTAGGGCAGCCCGAAACCAACGAAAACTACCGCAAATGGCTGTTTTCAGACAGCCGTTTCGACGTACTGGACAACAATTTTTATACCCAAGCCGAACGCTTCATCGCCCTGAAACCCACTACGCCGAAGACGGTCGTCTGAAATATTGGCGCAAACGCGCACGGCAAAACCAACTGCCGCCCGTCTTGGTGTACGAACTTCCCGCCCTGTCTGACCGCTGGCTGATTTTAGACGGACACCTGCGCCTCGCCGCCGCGCTTACCGAAGGGCAACTGCCGCCCCTGATTACCATCCAAGCTACCACCGCCCGACACAGCCCCCAAACCGTCACCGAACACGAAACCGCAAAAACCGCCGCCCTGTCGCAATACGAAAAAATCGCCCGACAAACCGACCACAATCCCCAAGCCTTAAACGCCGTCAGCCAGCACATCGTCCAAGCTTTCGATACCCGCCCCTACCTGCTGCACACCACCCGCACCGCCGCCGACATCGCCCCGAAAACCTAGCTGCAACAATTGCAAACCTACGCCGCACAACACGGTTTCGCCGAAGAATTTGAACGCGTTTGGACAACGGAATCATGGACGATGAAACGGGTTGCTGCTTTTCAGGTCGTCTGAAAAGGTCAGGTTGTTTTAAACTTTTCAGACGACCTCAACAGGTAAACCCTTCCCACCCTGACCCACACCAATAATTTCCGCCTAATTTTCCCCACATACAATCCCCACAAACGGCGCAGACCGCTTCATATTCCCATCCGTAAGGACCACTACCATGAAAAACATTAAATTTACCTTAGCCATATTTTTCGGCGGCATATTCGCTTTATGGCTGCTTGCTACATCATTTCCAGACCAGTGGGGCGTATTTCCCGTACGCAACCTATTGCTACAACTAACTGGCACCATCAGCATACTGGCCATGAGTGCCTGCCTGATACTTGCCGTGCGTCCCAAAATACTCGAAACCCCGCTCGGCGGGCTGGACAAAATGTACCGCCTGCATAAATGGCTCGGCATCATTGCCCTTTCAGGCAGCATCCTGCATTGGACCTGCAAACAATTCCCCAAATGGCTTATCGAACTTGGTCTGATTGACGGAAAACGTCCGCCACGCCCGCCGATGCAGGAAATATTGACATTAAAAGATTGGCTGGCTACCCAACGCCACTTTGCCGAAGAAATTGGCGAAATCGCTTTTTATGTTGCCCTCGTCCTGCTTGTCGCCGCCCTCATCAAACGTATACCCTACCGCTGGTTTGCCAAACTCCACATACTTATCGTCCCCGTTTATCTCGCGCTCGTGTGGCACACCACCGTGCTGGCAAATTTTGCCTATTGGTCGCAACCGCTGGGATGGCTGCTCATCGCAGCCTTACTTGCAGGCATCGCCTGCTCGCTGATTGCCCTGTTCAAGCGCATCGGCAAACCGCAAAACGCCACCGTATCCGCCCTAAATCAAAACGGCAATCTGCTCTCCCTGACCCTGAACGCCCCGAAATGGCAGGGACACCGCGCAGGACAATTCCTCTTTTTACGCGCACACGGAGAAAGCCACCCCTTTACCATCGCCTCCGACTGGCAGCCTGATAACCAACAGCTCACACTCGTTATCAAAGACTTGGGCGACTACCCCCGCCGCCTGCCGCAGCGCCTAAACATCGGCGACACCGTGCAAATTGACGGCGCATACGGACGTTTCGACTTTTCCGATGGACAAGCGCAAATCTGGGTCAGCAACGGTATCGGTTTTACCCCGTTCCTCGCACGACTCAACGAACTCGCCAAACAGCCCGCCACCCAGCCGATAGACTGGTTTCATGCCGATAGAAACCTGCCTGCCGAAACATTAGCCCACTGGCAAAATTTAGCGCAACAAGCCAATGTCAATTTCCACTATATCCCCTCCGAAACCCAAAGGCTCACCGCCGAGCATATCGGGCAGACCGTCCGCGACAGTGCAAACCGCAGCCTGTGGCTCTGCGGCAGCCGCAGTTTTACACGCAGCATCTCAGACAGCCTGAAAACACGGTCGCAACATTTAGAGTTCTTTGAATTCCGCTAAACGGTTGTAGATGCAAGGCATCCTCAAAGTACGACCTTAACCGAGTCCAAACAAAAGCAGTCCGTACCTTCAAAATGAAGTTGCGGACTGCTTTTTGCTTTTCAGACGACCTTTACAGCTAATCTAAAAAAGGCCGTCTGAAAACAATAAATACTGCTTGAACCAGTTGTTTTTTTTAAGATGGTAGATACTACCCTCCTCTATTTATAAAGACTATGCTTACTTACCAATTTTCATTTTAATACTTTTCACCTCTCTAAAATTTGACTAAAATAACTCAATTATAAAAAATTGCGCGATTTTGGTATTTATCATGAAAATCTCCAGACCTCCGGAATTTGCCCTGTTGCAGCAGGAGTATGTACAGCATCTTACCGAAAAGATGGTGCAAACTGCCGAGTTGTTTCACTCCGCCACTGACAATCCCGACATGGATATTTCAAATTTTCTTGCTGAAATCAAAGATTATTCTGAATTCTCCGTAACCGATGAAAACGGAACCTACCTGCATTGGGACAAATTCCGCCGAATTCATACAGAGGACACACGAATGAAATGGCGCGCCGTCAAGGAGAGCCGCATGAAAATCCAAAAACCGATTGATTTTCCGTTCAGGCATCGGTTTTGGTTCTGCATTCCCGACTCCTTGCAGGCACGGCTTCATTTGATTGACAAAAGCTGCGGCAGCACTATCGGCACGTCCAGTCTCGGCGGCTTCGGCAGAAGCGAGCAAAATAGGTTCCTGCTCAAATCCCTGATTATGGAAGAAGCGATTACATCCGCTCAATTGGAAGGTGCTGCCACCACGCGCAAAGTGGCCAAGGATATGCTCAAATCGCAGCGCAAGCCCAAAACCAAAGACGAAATCATGATAGTGAACAACTATCACCTGATGAAAAAAGCGGTTGAATTGAAAAATACGCCGTTGAGCGTTGAAATGATTTTGGATTTACACCGCATCGCCACCAGCAACGCCATTGAAAACAAGGCCGAGCCCGGGCAATTCAGGCGGGACGACGAAATCTTTATCGCCGATAACGACGGCAACAGCCTGTACCAACCGCCGCCGCACGGGCAGGTTCATACGCTGATGGAAGCGGTATGCACGTTTGCCAACAACACTTATGACGGCGTGGAACACCCGTTGTTTATCCACCCGGTTGTCCAAGCCATCATCCTGCATTTCCTGATTGGCTACATCCACCCGTTCGGCGACGGCAACGGGAGGACGGCACGGGCTCTGTTCTATTGGTTTATGCTCAAAAACGGCTACTGGCTGTTTGAATACATATCCATCAGCCGCCTGCTGAAAAACGCCCCCGCCCAATACGCCAAATCCTATCTGTATGTGGAAACCGACGATTTGGATTTAACCTATTTCATCTATTACCAATGCGACATCATCAAGCGGGCGGTTGCCGATTTGGAAAACTATATTTCCGACAAACAAAAACACCAGCAGGAATTCAAAGCAGCGATTGCCCAATATACCGAAAAGATAGGAAAGTTGAACCAGCGGCAAATCGGTATCTTGCAAAAAGCGGTGGAAGAAAGCGGAAAAATCTTTACCGCACAAGAAATTGCCAATCAATACGGCATTTCCCTGAATACCGCCCGCAGCGATTTGAGCAAACTGGGAGAATATAGATTCCTAGTGCCATTCAAATCAGGGAATGCTTTAGAATATGTTGCCCCGCAGGATTTATTGGAAAGATTGGAGAGAAAATAGTTTGGCAGCCGCCTAAAGGGGCAGCCTTAGCCGAGTCCAAACAAAAGCAGTCCGCACCTTCAAAATGAAGTTGCGGACTGCTTTTTTACTTTTCAGACGACCTTTACAGCCAATCTGACGGTGACTTAGACAATTTCGCCTCCCAAACAAGTAGGCTGGGTTGATAAACCCAACGTTTTAGAAAAATTAAACGGTTTTGTTGGATCTCGACGCAATTTACGCCTGTTGCACCCCGCCGCTTGCTGTAACCGCATGATATTCCTAAAATCCCCATTTCCCTCACTTTAAGGAAACGCCCATGAAAGCCAAACTATCCGCGCTTGCCGCTACCGCCCTTCTTACTGCCTGCTCTGCCGTTCCACATCATAATGAACAGGCGAAAGCCCTGCTGGACGAAGGCATCACCCTGTATCAAAAACAGGATTACCAACACGCCAAGCCTTACTTTGAGCAGGCACAGCAGGCGGGGCATATGAAAGCACCGCGTTATCTGGGCTTGATGTATCTGAACGGCGAAGGCGTCGCCAAAAATGCACAAACCGCTTTCGCCTACTTCACGCAGGCTGCCGCAGCGGGCGACATCACCGGACAATACTGGCTGGGCTATTGCTACGAAAACGGCGTCGGTACAGAAAAAGACATGACCCAAGCCATGCGCTGGTATCAGAAATCCGCCGCACGTGGCGACCATGTTTCCCAGCCTGCCATTGATGCGCTGAACCGCTTGGGCGTGAAAGCAAATTATAGTGGATTAAATTTAAACCAGTACGGC
>NZ_KV789588.1:0-12311 GCF_001807625.1 Neisseria sp. HMSC03D10 | reverse complement strand
CTTGTCCTGATTTAAATTTAATCCACTATAACTATTTCCCTCAACCTTTTAAGGAGTAATCTCATGAAAAAAACCGCCGCCGTCATCGCCGCCGGCCTGCTGCTGGCAGCCTGCACTGCCACGCAAAACACCGCTGGAAACAGTCCCGCTGCCCAAAGCACACAAAATCCCGTTTGGGACAAACAGTACGGCGGCGCGGATAAAGCCTACGACAGCCGCCTGCTCGCCCTGCGCGAGCAAATTGCCCCGCGTTTCGAAGTGCTGACCTTCAAAGACCCGCAAACGGGTAAAGAAATGCAGTACAACCTGTACACGCCGAAAAACCTAGAACCCGGCCGCAAATACCCGCTGGTGATGTTCATCGCTGATGCCAGCACCGCAGGCAAAGGTGTGAAAGCCCCGCTAATGCAAGGCTACGGCGGCATTATTTGGGCAACCGACGAAGCGCAGGCGAAACACCCCGCGTTCGTCCTCGTGCCGTCCTACACTGAAACGGCGGTAAACGACCAATGGCAAACCACGGACGAAGTCGGCATGACCCCGCGCCTTGTCAGAAGCCTGATGGCTGAAAAACCGATTGACACCGACCGCGTTTACACCACAGGCCAATCCATGGGCGGCATGATTTCCTTTTATCTCAACAGCATCGAGCCGAATCTTTTTGCCGCTTCCATGTTCGTCGGCAGCCAATGGGACATCAACGTGTTGAAACCGTTGGCGCAGGCGAAATTCATCTATACCGTTTCCGCCGGAGACCCTAAGGCATCGGCAGGCATGGCGCAAGTCGGCGAAATGCTGCAACAAAACAAAGTCGCCTACGCCGAAACCGAGTTTTCCGCCAAACTGCCGCAGTCCGAACAAGACGCAAAAGTCCGACAAATGCTCGCCCAAGGCAGACGCATCAACTTTATCCGCTTCACGCCGAATACGGTGATTCCCGCAAACACCACCCACAAAGGCGCGGAGCATATGTATTCGTTTGATTACGCCTACCTGATCGAACCCTCCCGTGACTGGCTGATGCAGCAGAAACGGGAGAAATGAGTTCTGTGATTCGAAGGTCGTCTGAAAACCCGTCTACCCTAAAGCCTCTTTTTCAGCTACCCTTCCCCTATTATTTCTCTCCACTTCCCAAGGAGTTCCCCATGAACATCGCCATCACCGGCGCCAGCGGCAACATCGGCGGCATGGTCGCCCGTCATCTGAACACACGCGGTCTGCCGCTTATCCTGCCGCTGCGCAACCCCACCAAAGCGCCCGTTCTGCCGAACTGCGAAGCGCAGCGGTTTGCCTATGACGATTTGGAGCTTGCCAAGTAGGCGTTAAACGGGGTGGAGGTGCTGTTTATGGTGTCCGCTGCCGAGAGCCCGACGCGCGAACAAGAGCATTTGACTTTGGTGCAGGCTGCTTCGGAAGCGGGCGTGCAACATATGGTTTATCTCTCTTTTGCACAGGCGGCGTTGGACAGCACCTTCACACTGGCGCGCACCCATGCGGTTACTGAAAATGCGATCCGACAAACCAATATGCGCTACACCTTTCTGCGCGACAATTTTTACAGTGAGATGATGGCAACGATTGCCAACGCAGACGGCATCATCGCAGGCCCAGCCGACGACGGGCGCGTTGCCTGCGTTTCGCAGCGCGATGTCGCCCAAGCGGCGGCAAACGTCATCGCCGACATCGCATGCGACAACCACCGCCACGACAATCAGACCTATACGCTGACAGGTTCCCAAGCATTAAACTTCGCTGAAATAGCCGCCGTCTTAACCGAAATCACCGGCAAACCGCACCGCTACCACAATGAAACCATGGAAGAAGCCTTTGCCAGCCGCAAAGCCGCGTACCCTGACACGCCCGACTGGCAGATTGAAGCATGGGTTTCCACCTACACCGCCATTGCCAAAGGCGAACTTGCCGCCGTTTCAGACGACCTGCCGAAATTGTTGGAACGTGAGCCGCGCCGCTTTGTCGAAGTTGCAAAGGATATTTATGATGCAGCCTGAACACAACACCCCCTTAATCGAATTCCAAAACGTCAGCAAACGCTACGACAGCCACACCGCCGTGAACGAACTGAACCTCACCATTTACCAAGGCGAGTTTTTCGTGTTGGTGGGCGGTTCGGGCAGCGGCAAATCCACTACGCTGCGCATGATTAACGCGCTGACCGAGCCGACCGACGGCGATGTTTATTTCAACGGCAGGCGTATCAAAGATTACGACATCCGCGGGCTGCGCCACCGCATCGGCTATGTGCTGCAACAAATCGCCCTGTTCCCCACTATGACCGTGCGACAGAATATCGAACTGATGCCCGACATTTTGGGCTGGGACAAACCGAAGCGCACATCGCGCGTGAACGAACTGCTCGAGCTGGTCGGTATGCCGCCCGAAACCTACCTAAACCGCTATCCGCACGAACTCTCAGGCGGCGAACAGCAGCGCATCGGCATCCTGCGCGCCATCGCTGCCAAACCCGACATCCTGCTGATGGACGAACCCTTTTCCGCCCTCGACCCGCTCGCCCGCGCTTCCCTTCAGGAAACGGTTTCCCTGATACACAAAAAACTCGGCACCACCATCGTTTTCGTTACCCACGACATGAACGAAGCCGCCAAGCTCGCCTGCCGCATCGGCGTGATGCACCAAGGCAGGCTGGTGCAGGTCGATACGCCGCAGGATATTCAAAACCATCCGGCGGATGATTATGTGCGCTCCCTGTTCGGCGCGGCGCAGCCGGAAAACACCATCTCCGCCGACAAAGTCATCAACCTTTACCGCCGTTTGGACGCGGACGGTAAAGCGCGAGTAAGGGAATATTGGGCGCAAAACAGGATGGATGTTTAGAAAAAGGCCGTCTGAAAATTTTCAGACGGCCTCAGACGTTTTCAGTACACGCTCAAGCACTAGGTCTGCTTTCCGGTAACACCCAATTTCGCAAAAACTCTACTGTAAGTCCAAATCAAAAGCATCCATGCCGTTCATTCCCGCGCAGGCGGGAATCCAATTTTGAATTTCGGCAACCGTTTTTTCAAAGTTTCCAACGGATTTCCGCCTGCGCGGGAATGACAGCCGCTGGCAGGTACCGTATCAAAAACCAAGCGAATCTGCTATATATGTTTCCTCAAAACCCCAAAGGAGAATCAAGATGGACATTCTTTCCCGCCTGCAAGCATTGCCGCCGGGCAGGTTCCACTACAAATTACTGGTATTGGTCGGTATTGGCTGGCTGTTTGACGCGATGGATACCGGCATCGTGTCGTTTATATTGCCCGCATTGGGCAAAGAATGGGGTTTGCAGCCTGCGCAACTGGGCTGGATAGTCAGTATCGCCTTTATCGGCATGGCACTGGGGGCGGTAGCGAGCGGCTGGCTGGCAGATCGCTTCGGCAGGAAAACCGTTTTTGCGGGGACGATGGCAGTGTACAGCACGGCGACAGGCCTATGCGCCTTTGCACCCGACATTGCAACACTGCTTACCTGCCGCTTCTTTGTCGGCGTAGGACTGGGCGGACAGCTTCCCGTCGCGGTGTCCTTGGTCAGCGAATACGCCCCGCCGAAAGTACGCGGTCGGTTTATCGTGTTGCTGGAAAGTTTTTGGGGCTTGGGCTGGCTTGCCGCCGCACTCGCTTCCTATTTCTTTATCCCAAAATTCGGCTGGCACAGCGCATTTTTAATCGGCGCGCTGCCGATTTTGTATATCCCGCTGGTGTTGAAACTCATACCCGAATCCGTACCCTACCTACTCTCGCAAGGCAAAACGGACGAAGCGCACCGGCTGGTCAGCCGCTTGGAAGAAGAAGCGGGGATTACGCCCGTCGCAACAGCCATAGCACCGCCGCAACAGAGAAAACAGCGCATCCGCTTCAAACAACTATGGCAACAGCCTTTCGCACGACGCACGCTGATGCTGTGGCTGGTCTGGTTCGGCATCGTCTTTTCCTATTACGGCATTTTTACTTGGCTGCCGAAACTCTTGGTCGAACAAGGCAATACGGTGGTCAAAACCTTTGAATATGTGCTGGTGATGATCGTCGCGCAACTGCCCGGCTACATCGCGGCGGCGGCATTGGTGGAAAAAATCGGGCGTAAAGCGACTTTGGCGGGCTTTCTCGCCGCCTGCGCCGTCTGCGCGTGGTTTTTCGGACAAAGCAGCAGCGCCGCCGAAGTCATGGCATGGGGCAGCCTGATGTCGTTCTTCAACCTCGGCGCATGGGGCGTTTTATACACCTACACGCCCGAACTCTACCCCCTCCGCTTCCGTGCCTTCGCCTCCGGCTGGGCGGGCGCAATCGGACGCATCGGCGGCATCCTTGCGCCTATGGTGGTCGCCAAAATGGTCGGCGGCAGCGGCGGATTCGGCAATATATTCATGATGTTCGCCGGCGTAATGATGCTGATTGTCGCCGTCGTTTTGATATTGGGCGAAGAAACGAAAGGCAGGACGCTGGAGGAAATCAGCTCTTAAACAACCGTATCCGCTGCCCAAAATTAGTAAAGGTCGTCTGAAAACTCAAAATTGGTTTTCAGACGACCTTTAAAGTAGTTAATTATATATATGTATAGTATATATTGGTTTTTGTTGTTGAGTTTAAATTGTGCAGACTTATTTGTGCCTAGACCTACAGATGATTTAAATCCTACTTGCGTGCGTACCGCACGCGGTGGATAGGTTTTTATAGCATTCACTCTCCAAAACTCATTACCGCCGTTTCTTTTTTTCCGCCCCAATTTAACGGCAGCCACCCATCCCGTACATAACGGTGAAACGACGAAAATGCCCAATCGCGGACATTGCCGCACAATCCATGTTTGACGGGATTGAAATGGATGTAGTTCGCGCAACGTTGCGAATCCGTTTCGTCGCGCACGGTGTGTTCGTAAAAACGCCGCTGTCTAATACCGCGTTCGTTCCGCCGCTGTTTGCTGGCGAACAGGTCCTCAGCACGAGGGAAATGTGCGGAGAATTTGGTTTTAATCAGCCGCCAGCGCAGGGAATAATCCGCATCGTCGGGCGGCAGCGTCCAAATGGCGTGAATATGGTTCGGCAGTACGCATACGGCGACGGTTTCAAAGGGATATTGTTTTTGCACATCCACATAAGCCGCACGCAATAAGTCGATATGTTCGACAAGCAGGCGCGATTTTGGGTTGGTGAGTTTGACGGTGAAAAAGAATGTGTCGCCGGCAATGAAGTTTCTGCGATAACACGCCATAGGATTTTTGTTTTTGGTTTGAGCGTTGGAGAAGGAATGGTTTGTTGTTTAAGGTTTTAACAAAGTTAAAAGTTGAAACGGAGAACCGCCAATCAAGCAACCGTGTGTGTGTGCAGTATACACGCGGTTGCTTGGCATCAAGCTACAGCTTGTGAATGTACTTATCCTTTAGAACGCTTATTTTTATCCATTAATGTTTGTTGTTGTATATCCAGGTTAAGCATTGACGATAATTGTTGTTTTTTCCTGAAATCTACAGGAAACATATAGGTATGCTGAATTACTATTTCTCTCAATATTCGAATGCATACTGGGCTTGTCTCAATTTCATTATACGTTTCCTTCAAATTTTGCATATCTAAAATTCTATTATTAAATCGTAAATCTATGGCTTGATAAATTAGAGAATATGCAGGAGTTTTATTTTTGTTTTTTAATATTTTATAGATCTCCCATGCATCTTTAGATCCAATTGATGATGCTATTTTCTGTAAGACGCTATAAATAATACCATAAGTGATCTGTAGATATATATTTTCTGCATTTTTACCTATTTCTGTATTTGTTAAAGATGGATGCTCTAACAAAGTTTTTTGTATCATATCAATAATTTCAGATTTAAAGTTATCGGAAAGCTCTATGAAATAATGTAAAAAACGAAGACCTGTTGATATACCTTGCTCAGCTAGATGTTCTAAATCATTTTTTCTAATTGTTGCATATCTATTCCTAATAATTTGCCCAGCAATTTCCATTGCTTTAAATGATTTATTAATATTTGATAAAAGATTATCTTCAAAATCATCATCTTTTTCAGTTTTGCTTTCTTCAAAATTATCGAGCTTTTTATTGTATTCATCTCTTTCATTCGTAATATTTCGTTGTTCAATAACTAAATCAGGTATTTTAGAAATGAATTCAGACATAAATCCTAGTTCAGCTCGTGTTAATTTTGCAGGTTCATTTTGATTGAATAGGCTAAGTAAGTATTTATTTATTTCCTCTAAAACCCAAGGATTTTTTGTATGATGAGTAATAAATATTAATATATTAGCATTATCCTCTTTGTATAGTTTATCAAGTACTCTGAAAAATATTTCTTTTGTATCATCATTATTATCATGTAAAGAGTCAGCGATTTTTTTACCCACAAAAAAATAGAATATATAAGGATATTTGAAAGATATGCCTTCATCAGATCTTTTAAGAATTGAACACTTTTCAAGATTATAAATAATTTCTTGAGGGTTATCTAAAATGAAATTATTTTCATATTCCTTAAAAAAAGATTCTAATTTATTGTCGTCTAGTGAATGTTTTTCTTTATATAAATAGAAAGCTAACTCGGAAAGAATATTCATATATTTGTCATACTTTTTCTTGTCAATATTAACTTTTTCAAAAGACTGATAAATTAAATGCTGATAATAATGTCCATAAGATGATAGTTCTAAATTCTGAGTGGTAGCTGCTTCTTGCATTTGAAGAAATATAATCAAATAGATAGGTTTGGATGGGACAATATTATTACTTATTACTGCTTTTAATTTTTCACTTATATCACAAACATTATTATATAATTCACTTTCACTAATTGATTCTTCAATACCAAGCGATACCCATTTTCTAATCAAATCTTCACGTCTCTGATATCCAAATAATTTAAGCTCATAACGATTGAAATTATCTAAATTTTGAATATCAGGTACAATATACTTGAATGAATCGTTGGCAGTAATAATAATCCATGAAAAATGATCTTGAAGCGACTTTATAAGTCTATCTTTAGCTTTTGTATTTAGTGTACATAGATGGAAGTCATCAATTAAAATTACGTTATCATTTAATTTAATATATTCCTTGTATGTTAAATTATCATATTGTTTTTCAAGTAATTTTGAGATAATAGATTCAGTATCTGAACTTTTTATGTCATTTGAATGTAAATATAAGGGAAATTTTTCCCTCTTGCATAGATCAATATATTCCTGTTTTAATAAACTAGTTTTTCCTTGTTGTTCCTCTCCAAATATAATTGAAAAACTTGGAGATTGGAAAATATCCTTTGATGATTTTATTGATTTTAAAATACCATTCTCACTTTCTGGATACAATGTGGAAATATCAGGATATATAAAAATATCAGATAAATTTATATTATCAATTCTTCTGTGGGATAACTGAATATCTGTTTTATTCATGTCTAATAGAAATGAGAAATTCACTCCTTTTATTTTTTCCTCATTTGGTGTTATTAGTGCAGTTTCTTTTTTTTTTAAATTTTCCAGAATTTTTCCAATACCATCAACTACTTCGCACCATGCTGAGTCCCGGTCAGGATAAGATGAAATTGCCTTTGCGTCCTTGGGTAATGCTTGGAACTTGCTAAACATTTCATTGTGCCAACGTACAGATCTAACAACAACTGGTACTAGTACTGATCTATGTTCCTCATGCTGTTTAATAGCTTGTTTTGCTTCTATATCCATGCAGTAATTAGATGCTAGAAAATCTGAACTAACTAAAAATAAAATAATATCACTAGTATTTAGATTGTCATCAATTGAACTTTTCCACTCTTCCCCTGGATTGATACAACGATCATGCCAAATATCGATTAATCCCTGACGTTTTAAAGAGGATAAATGATTTCCCAATTCATTTTTGAATGCCTCGTCTTTATGGCTATAACTGATAAATACCTTTTTTGTCATTTCAAGCTCCTAAATATTTTGAAAATACGAATTTGGTAATAATTTTGATATATTACAAGATAACCTTCAAATACTTCCCAGTATAACTCCCCTTAACCTTCGCCACCTGCTCAGGGCTACCTGAAGCAATAATCCTCCCCCCGCCATCACCACCTTCCGGCCCCAAATCCACAATCCAATCCGCGGTTTTAATCACATCCAGATTATGCTCGATAATCACAATCGAGTTGCCTTTGCCTTTCAGACGACCTATGACTTCCAGCAGCAGGGCGATGTCGGCGAAGTGCAGGCCGGTGGTGGGTTCGTCGAGGATGTAGAGCGTTCTGCCGGTGTCGCGTTTGGAGAGTTCCAAGGCGAGTTTGACGCGCTGGGCTTCGCCGCCGGAGAGGGTGGTGGCGGACTGGCCGAGGCGGATATAGCCCAGACCTACGTCCATCAGGGTTTGCAGTTTGCGCGATACGGTGGGGACGGCGTCGAAAAATTCGCGGGCTTCTTCGACGGTCATGTCAAGGACTTGGCTGATGTTTTTGCCTTTGTATTGGATTTCGAGCGTTTCGCGGTTGTAGCGTTTGCCGTGGCAGACTTCGCAGGGGACGTACACATCGGGCAGGAAGTGCATTTCGACTTTAATCACGCCGTCGCCTTGGCAGGCTTCGCAGCGGCCGCCTTTGACGTTGAAGGAGAATCTGCCGACGCTGTAGCCGCGTTCGCGCGAGAGGGGCACGCCGGCGAAGAGTTCGCGGATGGGGGTGAACAGGCCGGTGTAGGTGGCGGGGTTGGAGCGCGGGGTGCGACCGATGGGGGATTGGTCGACGTTGATGACTTTGTCGAGGTGTTCGAGGCCGTGGATGTCGTCGTATGGGGCGGGTTCTTCTTGGGCGCGGTTGAGTTCGCGGGCGGTGATTTTGGCGAGGGTGTCGTTAATCAGGGTGGATTTGCCGCTGCCGGATACTCCGGTTATGCAGGTAATCAAACCGAGCGGCAGTTCGAGGGTTACGTTTTTGAGGTTGTTGCCGCGCGCGCCTTTGAGGACGAGCATTCGGTCGGGATTGACGGGCGTGCGTTCAGACGGCACGGCAATGGATTTTTTGCCGCTGAGGTATTGTCCGGTCACGGATTTTTCGCATTTGGCGACGTTTTCAGGCGTGTCGGCAATCAGTACGTTGCCGCCGTGTTCGCCCGCGCCGGGACCCATATCGACGACGAAATCGGCTTCGCGGATGGCGTCTTCGTCGTGTTCGACCACAATCACGCTGTTGCCCAAATCGCGCAGGCGTTTGAGGGTGGCGAGCAGGCGGTCGTTGTCGCGCTGGTGCAGGCCGATGGAGGGTTCGTCCAAAACGTACATTACGCCGGTCAGGCCGCTGCCGATTTGGCTGGCGAGGCGGATGCGCTGGGCTTCGCCGCCGGAGAGGGTTTCGGCGGAGCGAGAGAGATTCAGGTAATCCAGCCCGACGTTAATCAAAAAGCCGAGCCGTTCGGTGATTTCTTTGAGGATTTTTTCGGCGATTTGTTTTTTGTTGCCGTCCAAATCCAGCGTTTCGAAGAATTGGTGGGTTTTGGTCAACGGCCAAGCGGAGACTTCGTGCAACGGTTCGCCGCTGACGTAAACGTAGCGCGCTTCTTTGCGCAAACGTGCGCCGCTGCAGCTCGGGCAGGCGCGGTGGTTTTGGTATTCGCGCAGTTTTTCGCGCACGGTTTCGCTGTCGGTTTCGCGGTAGCGGCGTTCGAGATTGGGGATGATGCCTTCGAAGGCGTGGCTGCGGTTGAAGGTAGTGCCTCGTTCGGATAGGTAAGTGAAATCAATGATTTCTTTGCCAGAGCCGTGCAACACGACTTTTTTTACTTTTTCAGGTAGCGTTTCCCAAGCAGCCTGCACATCGAAACCGTAATGCCGCGCCAATGATTGAATCATTTGGAAATAGAACTGGTTGCGCTTGTCCCAGCCGTCAATCGCGCCCGTTGCCAGCGACAATTCGGGATGCGCGACCACTTTTTCGGGGTCGAAGAAATTGGTGTTGCCCAAGCCATCGCAAGTCGGGCAGGAACCCATCGGGTTGTTGAACGAAAAGAGGCGCGGCTCCAATTCGGGCAGGCTGTACGAACACACGGGGCAGGCGAAACGCGCGGAAAACCAATGTTCTTCGCCGCTGTCCATCTCCATCGCCAGCGCGCGCTCGTTGCCGTGGCGCAGCGCGGTTTCAAAACTTTCCGCCAGCCGCTGCTTGATGTCCGCCTTCACTTTCACGCGGTCGATGACCACGTCGATATTGTGCTTGATGTTTTTTTCCAGCTTCGGCACTTCGTCCAACTGATAGACTTCGCCGTCCACGCGCACCCGCGCAAAACCCTGCGCCTGCAAGTCGGCAAAGAAGTCGACAAACTCGCCCTTACGCTCGCGCACTGCCGGCGCAAGAATCATCACGCGCGTGTCTTCCGGCAGCTTCAACACGGCATCGACCATCTGCGATACGGTCTGGCTCGACAGCGGCAAATTGTGTTCGGGGCAATACGGCGTGCCGACGCGGGCGTACAAAAGGCGCAGGTAATCATGGATTTCCGTTACCGGCCGACGGTGGAACGCGGGTTGTGGCTGGTGGATTTTTGCTCGATGGAAATCGCGGGCGACAGGCCTTCGATCAAATCGACATCGGGCTTGTCCATCATCTGCAAAAACTGCCGCGCATAGGCGGACAGGCTCTCGACATAACGCCGCTGCCCTTCGGCATATAGCGTGTCAAACGCCAGCGACGACTTGCCGCTGCCCGACAGTCCCGTGACTACCACCAGCTTGTGGCGCGGAATGTCCAAATCGACGTTTTTCAAATTATGCGTGCGCGCGCCGCGGATGCGGATGGTGTCGTTGTCGCGGGCTTCTAAGTGGGGAGTTTTGCTGTCGTTTTGCTGATGGTGGTTACACATGGTCGGACTGTCTTAAGCGGCTAAAATAAAACGGCTATTGTAACACTTTTCGCTTGGGTTTCAGATTGCGGGAGGTCGTCTGAAAAGCTGAGGAGACAGGTTTTCAGACGACCTTCTTTCGCATTCCGTCCGAAAACCGGGCGAAACCGCTAAAAGCGTATCGGATTCCGTTATAATGGCGGCGATTTGAATAAAATTTGAATAGAAAAGGATTGACTTATGAACCGTCTGTACCCCCACCCGATTATCGCCCGCGAGGGCTGGCCGTTTATCGGCGGCGGTTTGGTATTGAGTTTGCTGGTATCTGCCTGCTGCGGCTGGTGGTCGCTACCGTTTTGGATTTTCACCGTATTTGCCCTGCAATTTTTCCGTGACCCCTCCCGCGAAATTCCGCAAGATCCCGAAGAGATTTTAAGCCCCGTTGACGGACGCGTCGTCGTCGTCGAGCGCGCGCGCGATCCTTACCGTGATACCGAAGCGTTGAAAATCAGCGTGTTCATGAACGTCTTTAATGTCCACTCGCAAAAATCGCCTGCCGACTGCACCGTAACCGCCGTCGAATACAATAAAGGCAAATTCCTCAATGCCGATTTGGACAAAGCCAGTACCGAAAACGAACGCAACGCCGTACTGGCGACCACTGCGTCAGGTCGCGAAATCACCTTCGTCCAAGTCGCAGGCTTGGTTGCCCGCCGCATTTTGTGTTACACCAAAGCAGGCGAGAAACTGGCGCGCGGAGAACGCTACGGCTTTATCCGCTTCGGTTCGCGCGTCGATATGTACCTGCCGGTTGACGCGCAGGCACAAGTTGCCATCGGCGACAAAGTAACCGGCGTGCGCACTGTTTTGGCGCGCCTACCAATCCAAGCCCCTGAAGCTGCCGCACCGACTGAAACTACAAGCGCCACCGAAGTTGTTTCATTCGAAATCGAAGCGGCTGCCGATAAAGTCCGCAATGCCGCGGAACAGGCTTTAAAAGATTAACATTTGTAAGCCTCCGCCTTTTGCACTTTGTTGCATTAACTTTTGCACTCGGTACGTTTTAAAAGTTGCGACAGCTTTTGCACTATATATCGGATAGCAGAAAATAAGAAAAGCGACGGAAACGTCGCTTTTGTTTTTACCGGTTACAAATAACCAATTCGCCGCTAGTTTTACCCGTCTTATCTCTGCCTACGGTATAAGCCAACTCCAGTTGAGTAATACGAAAATCTTTAAACAACTCCCTGAGATCAGGGTGGCCATTGATGGACAACATGACCTTGCCTTTACTCTCCGCCATTGCCTTAGCCAGCAGCTCGTATTGGGACCAATCAAAAGCGCTATCGTAGCCTACCGCCTGCCAATATGGCGTGGCAGCGTAGAAGAAAGTGTGCTCGCGGTCATATCGTTTTAAACAACGCTCCCACGGTTCGCTTTCTATATATAGTCAATTAAAATCAAAATAGGACAG
>NZ_KV789587.1:15671-31394 GCF_001807625.1 Neisseria sp. HMSC03D10 | reverse complement strand
CATTTGTTCATGAACACGATGATGTAAGGTACGCCTACTTGGCGGGCCAACAGGATGTGTTCACGGGTTTGCGGCATAGGACCGTCGGCAGCGGAACATACCAAGATTGCGCCGTCCATTTGTGCGGCACCGGTAATCATGTTTTTAACGTAGTCGGCGTGACCCGGGCAGTCTACGTGTGCGTAGTGGCGGGTTTCGGTTTCGTATTCTACGTGTGAGGTATTGATGGTAATACCGCGGGCTTTTTCTTCGGGAGCGTTGTCGATTTGGTCGTAAGCTTTTGCAGCACCGCCGAATTTTTTAGCCAAAATAGTAGTCAAAGCAGCAGTTAGGGTGGTTTTACCATGGTCAACGTGACCGATGGTGCCAACGTTTACGTGCGGTTTGCTACGTTCAAATTTTTCCTTTGCCATGGCAAATTTCCTATCTTTAAAATACTGAGAAAATGGTATTTGGTGCCCATGGGCAGATTTGAACTGCCGGCCTCTCCCTTACCAAGGGAGTGCTCTACCCCTGAGCTACATGGGCCAATAGACTATTGGAGCGGGTGAAGGGAATCGAACCCTCACCGTAAGCTTGGAAGGCTTCTGCTCTACCATTGAGCTACACCCGCAGACTTACTGCATCAATGCTCCAACACATTGGAATTTGGTGGTGGGAGAAGGATTCGAACCTTCGAAGCTCTCGCAACAGATTTACAGTCTGCCCCCTTTGACCGCTCGGGAATCCCACCAAAAGAGAACGCAAGTTTATTCGTGACTCAGATTTTCGTCAAGTTCTTTTTTAATTTTGTTTTCTTAAAATCACTCAATTTATTGCTTTAAAAAAGAATTTATTTGAACTGAATGATTTTTTCGTATTTTGCCATCAGCTCTTCGTGCGTTTCCGGATGCTCTTCATCAATCAGGATGCAGTCCACGGGGCATACCTGCTGACATTGCGGCTCATCGTAATGGCCTACGCACTGCGTACACAAATTAGGGTTGATTTCGTAAATTTCCTCGCCTTGCGAGATGGCGTCATTAGGGCACTCCGGCTCGCAAACGTCACAGTTAATGCACTCATCTGTAATAAAGAGCGACATTTCTTTTCCTTTTTCATTTAAATTATCAAAACCGATTGGGCGCGGATTATAGCACAAACGCGTCAAAAACAATCCGTTTAGGCGAATGTTTACACCCTGGTAATGATTCTCAAATCTCTTACTATTCAGCCACTTGGACAAACTGCAAGAGCACAAAACCGCTCTTACCCGCCCGTCCTTCGCGATAAGGCTCCAGCCACTCGGGGAAATCGGGCAGCTCCCCTGCTTCAATATAGACCATTGCCCCGTTTTTCAAGCTGTTTTTCAAAGAAGCAAACAAATTTTCCCAATCCTGCCACGCAAACGGCGGATCCAAAAAGACCACATCAAACTTTTCAGACGACCTCTGCAGATACGCAAGGCCATCGGTATTGAGGATTTCCAGTTTATCCAAACCCAATGTTCTGGCGTTTTGCCGCAGCATATCGGCAGTTTTGCGATTATTATCTGCCAGCACTACCCTCTTCGCGTTACGGGACGCAGCCTCAAATCCCAACGCGCCGCTTCCGGCAAACAAATCTAACGCATTCAGACCGGTCATATCCTGACCCAGCCAATTGAAAAGTTTTTCGCGGACACTGTCAGGCGTCGGCCGCAGACCGTCCGCATCTGCAAAAACCAGTTTCCGTCCCCTGCATTGCCCGCCGATAATGCGGACTTGATTTGAATGTTTGCTGTGTTTGCTCATGATTAAAACGAATCGTCCGACAGTTTCAGACGACCTCTAAAGAATGACAAAGCAGCCATTATACCGCAGCGTTTTTTTCATTTAAGGCCGCATGAAAACAAATCGGCGCATCGTGAAATTTTATTTTTTATGATGCTAAACTTACAAAATTTTATAAATCATAAAATATTTTCTCAAATAAAAAGGTCGCTTACGTCCGCCATTAGAACTTTCCCACCGCTTTTTCAGTCTATTGGCCATAATACTTAATGAAAATATGGATGGCTGACAATGCCGCTTTGGAAAATTATTTTGGGTGTTTATATCGGCGGCGTGATTGCCTTCACCGCCCACGCCCATTTCTTTGACGAATATTACCGCCACTTGGGATTGATTCCGAACTTGGGACGCGGTCTGCTTTGGTTCGTCTTTTGCCTGCCCTTGATCGGCAAAACCGTTGCTCTGATAGTCAGTTTATTCTTTCTTGCCACACTGGTTTTTGCAAGGCGTTAAATCCTTTCTTAATAAGACTGAAAAGGTCGTCTGAAAATTTTTCAGACGACCTTTTCAGTTTGAGTTTGACGACATGAAATACTGAACTATGTTTCACCATGTAAAGTGCATTTTAAACTTAAACTAGATAAATTACATTTACTTATTTATAATGAGTATCTCTCTGTGAAATATTTATATAAGGTTATTATCATGTCAGACCTGAATCTCAGTAACAGTATATTCCAAGGTTACAACGACAAACATGGTTTAATGATTTGTGGGTATGAGTGGGGTTGGAGTAAAGCCGATGAGGCTGCTTATGTAGCAGGTGAATACAAACTCCCTGAAAACAAAATCGACCATACATTTGCCAATAAATCCCTCTATTATGGTGAGCAGGCAAAAAAGTGGCGTTACGACAATACGATAAAAAATTGGTTTGAAATGTGGGGACACCCCTTAGACGAAAATGGATTGGGCGGTGCATTTGAAAAATCCCTGGTTCAAACCAACTGGGCAGCCACTCAGGGCAACAAAATCGACAATCCAAACAAATTTCTCCAGCCCGAACACGTCGATAATTTTCTCTACCACATTGAGAAACTACGTCCTAAATTGATTCTCTTCATGGGAAGCAACCTGACAAATTATCTTAATTGCGCAAATGTATTGCCGCGCTTCGAGCAGCTTGTCGGAAAACAAACTCAACCGCTACGAGTAGTACAAAAAGATTTTAACGGTACACGTTTCAAAATCAGATTCCAATCGTTTGAAAATTGCGAAGTCGTCTGCCTGCCCCACCCTAGTGCCAGCCGCGGTCTATCTTACGATTACATAGCCTTATTTGAACCAGAAATGAACCGTATTTTATCGGACTTTAAAACGACACGCGGATTTAAATAAAACAATCACAGAAAAGCAAAGGTCGTCTGAAATTTTTTCAGACGACCTTTTCTCTTTCAAACCAACCTAATCTCACTCTTTCGGTGCAGGCGGTTCTATCTGTTCTTTCCAGCCGCATTCTTTTTGCGGGCAGACTTTTTCCACGCCCCAGCGTTTGGTGGTTTTGATGGTTAAAACCGGCCAATGGCAGTTCGGGCATTCTTCGGCGACGGGCGGGTTCCAAGTGGCGTAGTTGCAGTCGGGATAGGTGCTGCAACTGTAAAACAGTTTACCGTAGCGGGATTTGCGCTCGACGAGGTTGCCTTTTTTGCATTGCGGGCATTGGACGCCGGTATCTTTCGGTTTTTCCAGCGGCTCGACGTGTTTGCATTTAGGGTAGTTGGCGCAACCAATGAATTTGCTGCCAGTACGGCTGTATTTGTACACTAGGCGACCGCCGCATTTAGGGCATTCGCGCCCGTCAAGTTCTGCCTGTTCGGCTTCGGCTTTGGCGATGCGCTCAGCAGCTTCTTCGGCGGTTTCGTTAACGTTGCGCGTGTAGCTGCACTCGGGATAGCCGGCGCAGGCGACGAAGCGGCCCATTTTGCCGAACTTGATTTGCAGCTTGTGTTCGCCGCATTTGGGGCAGGTTTCGTCGAGTTCCTGCGTGGTGAATTTGGCGCGTTCGATGCCTTCTTTTTCTTCCACTTGTTTGATGAACGGTTTCCAGAATTTGTCCATCACGGGAATCCAGCGGCGTTTGCCGTCGGCGATTTCGTCGAGCTGGTCTTCAAGTTTGGCGGTGAAGTGGTAGTCGACGTATTGGGCAAAGTGTTCGGTCAGGAATTTGTTGACGATGTCGCCCGTATCGGTGGGCATGAAGCGTTTTTGCTCAAGGGTAACGTATTCGCGGTCTTTGAGCGTGGAGATGATGCTGGCGTAAGTCGAGGGGCGGCCGATGCCGTATTCTTCGAGGGCTTTAACCAGCGTGGCTTCGTTGTAGCGCGGCGGCGGGGTGGTGAAGTGTTGCTCGCCGTAGAGTTTGTCCACGGGCAATTTGTCGCCTTCGCTCATTTCGGGCAGTTTTTTGCTGTCTTCGCCTTCTTCATCGTCGCTGCTTTCTTCGTAAACGCTGAGGAAGCCTGCGAAGGTTTGCACTTGTCCGGTGACGCGGAATACGCCCTTGCCGACGGTAATATCGACGGTGGTTTGGTCGAATTTGGCGGGCGTCATCTGACAGGCGACGGTGCGCTGCCAAATCATTTGATAGAGTTTGAACTGGTCTGCGCTCAGGAAGGGTTTGACGCTTTCGGGCGTGCGGTACACGGAAGTCGGACGGATGGCTTCGTGCGCTTCTTGGGCGTTTTTGGATTTGGTTTTGTATTGTTTGGCGGCACTCGGCAGATATTCTTTGCCGATTTTGTTTTCGATGTAATGGCGGATTTCAGTTAACGCTTCATCGGCCAAATTCACGCTGTCGGTACGCATATAGGTAATCAGACCGATGGCGCCCTGCCCTACGTCTATACCTTCGTAAAGCTGCTGGGCGGTACGCATGGTGCGGTCGGTGGTGAAGCCGAGTTTGCGCACGGCATCCTGCTGCATGGTGGATGTGGTGAACGGCGCGGCGGGATTGCGGCTGCGCTTTTTCTTTTCGATGGCGGTAACGACGGCTTCTTTGCCTTCGAGTTCTTTCAACACGTCGGCTTGCGCGGCTTCGTTCGGCAGGTCGAATTGTTCGAGTTTCGCGCCGTTGTATTGGGCGAGTTTGGCGGTGAACTTGCTGCGGCCTTTGTGGCTGTCGAGATGCACCGTCCAATATTCCTGCGCTTCAAACGCGCGGATTTCGTTTTCGCGTTCGCAAATCAGGCGCAGGGCGGGGCTTTGTACACGGCCCGCGCTTAAACCGCGGCGGATTTTTTTCCACAACAATGGTGAGAGGTTGAAACCGACCAGATAGTCCAGCGCGCGGCGGGCTTGTTGCGCATCGACCAAGTCCATTTCGATTTCGCGCGGGTTGGCGACGGCGTCGAGGACGGCGTTTTTGGTGATTTCGTGGAACACGACACGCTGCGGCTTGATGTTTTTCAGGCCGCGTTTGGATTTGAGGATTTCAAAAAGATGCCAGGAAATCGCTTCGCCTTCCCTATCCGGGTCGGTTGCGAGGTAGATGTTTTCGGCTTCTTTGGCTCCCGCGACAATCGCATCGACGTGTTTGGCGTTGCGTTTGATCAGCTCGTATTTCATGGCGAAGTCGTGTTCGGGATCGACGGCACCGTTTTTGGGGACGAGGTCGCGGACGTGGCCGTAGGAGGCCAGAATTTCGAAATCGCCGCCAAGATATTTTTTCAGGGTTTTGGCTTTGGACGGTGATTCGACGATTAAGAGGTTTTTCGCCATTGTTTGTTCTCTTTTAATGTATTGGATGATGCGTTTCAGACGACCTTTCTGAACAAGCTGCGTCAAAAGGTCGTCTGAAAAGGTTTAATGCATGGTCGCTTTGCCGTTGAGCGCGCCCATCAGATCGTCGCCGATTAAGACGGGCAATTCGCTTTTGTGCGCCCACAACAAGAGCAACACCAGCACTTTCGCCGTATCGAGCGTGATTTCTTCGGGCGGGATGTGCATCAGGGCGTGGATGACGATTTCGCGCTGCTCATAAGTGATGGCGCGTTCGGCAACCAGATACTGCATCAGCCCCATGACTTCCTGCGGCAGGTTTTCCACTTCCTCGTTGCAATACACGCGCAGGGCATGGCTGTCGAACGGCGCAGCGGCGAATTCGGACGTGTTGAACAACACTTCCATCATCATCAGCGTATTGCCGATTTCCGTTACGTCAAAACCCGCATCTTCCAACAGGCGGCCCAAATCCTCCGGCGGCGGGCAGTTGTCGAAATCTTGGAAGTGTTCGATGAGATAGGCGATGACTTCTGTCATGCTGGTTCCTTAATGAATGAATCAATTATGCTTTTATGCGCTGGTAGCGTCCGCCCGGCAAGGCAGCGACGATGCCGTCGAGTTCGTATTCCAGCAGTCGGGCGTAAACGTCTGCCGCCGCCCATGCGGTTTGCTGCGCCAATATATCGGGATGCACGGGGTCGTAACCCATGGCGTCCAGCAGCTCGTCTTCCGCTGTCGGCGCGGCAACCGTATTGGTTTGCGCCGGCTGTTTTCGGACATGAAGGTCGTCTGAAAACGGCAAAACAGGTTCAGACGACGTCTCTCTAACGGCAGTGCGTTTTTCCGTTTTTTTGTTTTTCTTATTTATAGAATATGATGGAACTGCCGCATTTTGCAATAGCCCCGGACATTCGTGAAGGATGTCGTCCAAACATTCCACCAATTTCGCGCCGTCTTTAATCAGCTTGTGGCAGCCTTTGCTGTGCGGATTGTCTATCGAACCGGGCACCGCCATCACCTCCCGCCCCATCTCCGCCGCCAGCTTGGCGGTAATCAGCGAACCGGATTCCAAGGCGGCCTCGACCACCAGCGTAACCTGCGACAACGCGGCAATCAGGCGGTTGCGGCGCGGGAAGTTGCCCGCAAACGGCCGCGTATCCAAAGGAAACTCGCTGACAATCAATCCTTTTTCAGCGATTTCATAGGCAAGGTTTTTATTGGACGGCGGGTAAATGCGGTCTATGCCCGTCCCCCATACGGCGATGGTGCCGCCGCCTGCCTGCAATGCGCCTTGGTGGGCGGCGGTGTCGATACCCGAAGCCATACCCGACACGACGGGAATATCCTGCTCACTCAACGCCCTGCCGAAATCTTTGGCAATCCGCATCGCCTGCGGCGTGGCATGGCGGCTGCCGACAATGGCGGCGGAAGGCTTGTGCAGCAGTTGCACGTTACCGCGTAAGAACAAAACCGGCGGCGCGGTAATGCCCTGCGTCAGCATTTCGGGAAAATCATCATCTTGCAGCAGCAACAAACGGCAGCCGTCCTGCTTTTCCCATTGCAATGCCGCTTCCGCAGCCTTTTGCGCCAACGCCCGTTTTTCGCCGTTGCGCCAAGATTCGGCTGCCTGCTTGTGGCGCACTATCGTGGCGATTTGCTCCGCAGGAGCATCCAGCGCAGCTTTCGCGCTGCCGAAACGTTGCAGCAGGAGCAAGAAGCCCTCCGCGCCGACATAAGGCGTAAACGCCAGTTGCAGCCAGGCAAGGCGGTCGTTTTCCGTCATCAATTGTGTCCCCTTGTTGTTTTCAGACGACCTTTGTTCGGGAGGTCGTCTGAAAACGGATAAATGTCAGTATTTAACGATAAAGCCGGCGAACTTTAAACCGATACGGCGTTCCCGCACCTGATTCCGGTTCCGTACCTGTTCACCGTCATGCGGATGCTGCCAAACAGCCGGCAGCCCGTTAGTAACTTTTGTAATATTTTTATATTCTACACGATACGGTAGAAAAATCTGTCATTTGAATGGTTGTCGCCCATTGCGTCAAAAGTGAGTTGGTTATTCGACAAAAACGGGCGGCTTCATGGCAAACAAGGTCGTCTGAAAACATACCGCGGCGTACCGTATGCTTTCAGACGACCTTTTATCCTAACTACCGCCCTACTCTTCTGCTTTTTCCGCTGCGCTGCGGCGGGAAACGCTGATGCCTAATTGTTTGAGTTTGCGGTAGAGGTGCGTGCGCTCCAGGCCGACTTTTTGGGCGACGCGGCTCATGTTTTGCCCTTCTTGGGCGATGTGGTACTCGAAATAGCGGCGCTCCAATTCTTCACGCAGTTCGCGCAAAGGCATATTGAAGTTGAAACCGCCGACGATTTCGGTGGCGACTGTCGCCCGTTTTTGTCCCAATGCGGCAACGACCGCCTGCTCGTGGACTTCTTGTCCGTCCGCTTCCAGCATCAGGTTTTTCACGACGCTGCGGAGCTGGTCGAAATTGCCCGGCCAGTTGTATTGGCACAGGACGGTCAGCGAGCCGTTGCTGAATTTGACGGGCTGGATTTTTTCGCTGTCCGCCAATTCGGTCATGACTTGGTTGACCAAGAAGGCGATGTCTTCGGATTGGCTGCGCAACGGCGGGATGCTGATGACGTTGCCGGAGAGCAGTTCGGACAACTTGGCATCGTCGATGGCGTCTGCCGGGCTTTCATCGGCGGCGTGGCTGCCGGCGACGATGACGCGCACATTGTAACGGTCTGCCTTGCCGAGGATGAAGCTGATGCCGTTTTGGATGTTTTTGCTGTACTGCGCGGCATCACCGAGATAGAGCGTGCCGCCCGATGCTTTTTGCAGCAGCTCCAATGGCGCATCGGCAATGAGTTCGACGCGGCTGAGTCCGACCCAAGGCGTGCCGCTTTTGTGGAAATAACGGGCAACGATTTCAAACGGCGAACCGGTTTCGCCGCTGAGCAGCACGGGTCCGCTTTTTTTCACGGCAGGCTCAAGTTGTTGCTTGAATTCTTGAATGGCGGGGCTGTTGCCGAGTTTGTCGAAGGACAAGCCCGCCGCCATCTGCATTTCGCCGTGTTTGAGGGCGCGGTCGACGGTAGAGAGCAGCTTTTGCAGGGCAATCGGTTTTTCCAGAAAATCGAGCGCGCCGATTTTGGTGGCTTCGACGGCGGTGTCGATGCTGGCGTGTCCGCTCATCATCACCACGGGCATGTTGAGCTGTCCGTTTTTCGCCCACTCTTTGAGCAGGGTAATCCCGTCGCAGTCGGGCATCCAGATGTCCAACAACACCATGGCGGGACGGGTCTGGTGGCGCAGTTGGCGCGCCTCTTCGGCGTTCTCCGCCAAAGCCACGGAATAACCTTCGTCTTGGAGGATTTCCGAGAGCAAGTCGCGGATACCTACTTCGTCATCTACAATTAAAATATCACTGCTACGCATAAGTTTCTACCAATCGGGGTAAGGCTATTTTCACACACGCGCCGCCTTCGTTCTGATTGCTCAGGCTGATGCGGCCGCCGTGCTCTTCGATGATTTTCTTCACAACGGGCAATCCCAGTCCCGTACCTGTCGGCTTGTCGGTAACATACGGCTCGAAGGCATTATGCAGCATTTCCTTGCTGAAACCTTTGCCGTTGTTACAAACGGTCAATAAAACCTGTCCGTCGTTATCTTCACCGACGCTGACATTCACTTGCGGAACTTCCGCCTCTTCCGCCGCCTCCGCTGCGTTTTTGAAAATATTGTGCAACACCTGCCGCATGGCGGTGGTATCGGCGGAAATCGGCTGCGGTTTGTCGGACAAGTTTGGAACAAAGCGGCACGCCCCGCCCTCGTACAGCAGCAACACTTCTTCAACCAAGCGGTTCAAATCGTGTTTTTCAAAATTCAGCGACGGGGCGCGGGCGTAATTGCGGAAGGCTTCGACCATTTCTTTCAATGCCGCCACCTGCTTGACGATGGTGTCGGTCGAACGGCTGAGGATTTGGGCGTGTTGTTCGTCCAATTTATCATGCAATTTCCATGCCAATCTCTCGGCGGAAAGTTGGATAGGCGTGAGCGGATTGCGGATTTCGTGCGCCAACCGTTTCGCCACTTCGCCCCATGCGGCTTCTTTTTGGGCGCGGATGAGGACGGTGATGTCGTCGATCACCATTACCACGCCGTTGTCGTTGTCGTCGGGCAGGATGGTGGCTTTACCCAAAAGAATCCGCGCATCGTCGGGGGCGGCGTATTCGACTTGGACGGGCTTGGCGGCATTGGCGGTTTCTTCAATGGCGGCAAACACTTCGGCAAGCAGGGTCTGCTGCGGCGATTGTCCGCGCCAGTCGTGCCAGTTGCTGCCCCACAGCGGCACCAATTCAATGCCCAAAATCCGTTCGGCGGCTTTGTTGAAGGTTTTCAGACGACCTTCGGCATCCAAAGTAATCACGCCCGTGGTCAGGCTTTCCAACACGCATTCGAGATAGTGGCGCGCCGCTTCTTCGCGCAGGCGGTTGTTCTCGTCGGCTTCTTTGGCGATGGCAAGCTGTTCGGTCATGTGGTTGAACAACTGGGTCAACCTGCCGAATTCATCATTGCGGAACACGGGGCGTTTCTGGCTGAAATCGCCCTGCGCCACCGCCCTTGCACCTTCTGCCAACGACAATACCGGCTCGACGAAGCGGCGGGCGAAATACAGCGCCATCACCAAGGCAAGGAAAATCGCCAACAGCGCGGCAACCAGCAAAGTCGCCAAAAAGAAGGTTTGCAGGCCTTGTTTGGTGTAGCTCAATTCGGCGTATTTCGCCCGCGCCGCTTCAATCAGTGTCGCGTCTTGCGCCACATCCTGCGGGATGGGCTGACGGAAAAACAAGGCATAATCGCGTCCGTTGTGCGCGCCGATCAGCATCCAGCCTTGCGCGTACAAGACGTTTTCTATGTTTTCCAAACTGCGTATCGAGCCGGTCTGCTCCAGCTTCTCCCATCCCTCTTTGTCGAGTTCGGGCTGGTTTAGTTTCAGCGGATTGACACTTTTCTCGGTTTTGTGGGTTTTGACGTCGTAGAGCGAAAGCTGGGTAAAGCCGCCCGATTTGGCGGCATTTTTCAGCGCCTTGCCCAAATCGCCGTCCACAGACGCGGTGCTGATCAGGTCGATTTGCACCGGCGTGGCGTTGCTGACAGCGTTGTCCACTGCCAGATTCAGCGCGGATTTGCTCAAGTTCAGGCTGCGTTCGAGGGCTTCGTGGGTATCGTTGCCGAACCACGAATTAATCGTGCCGTTGATGAACTGCGCGGAAATGCCAAACAGGAACACGCCCGGCAATACCGCCACCAGCGTAAACATCCCCGACAGCCGCCGCGCAATCTGCGAACCGAACACGCCCTTGCTTTTGTCGCGCATGAGGAGCAGGACGTAGCGCGTCAAAACCGATGCCAACACCAGCATCAGCAGCGCACACAGGGCGATAATCCACCAGAAATATTCCGCCAGCGGGCTGGTGCTGCCCGTTGCAATGGTCAGTCCGTAGAGCAGTCCCACTGCCGCCAACACGGCAATCAGGAGAAAGCGGCGCATGGTTTACTCCTGAGAGATGGTTAGCGACTTCCAGCCGGAATCCAAGTGCCAGTTTTTAGAAGTCAATGCGTTGATTTGGAAGGGTTTGGGCAGCTTCGCCGTCGAGAGCAGCAGGCGGATTTCGGCTTGTGTGTCTTTCGCTGCAACGCCGCTTAACGCGCCTTTGGACAGCACTTTCCAGTTGGCGACCGCCCCTACGCCGCGCAAGGCGGTCTCGAGCGTGTCGTATTCGGTGGAAAACGTGCCGACGGTTATGCGGTAGCGGTTGGTCAGCGGATGGAAGGAAAGTTTGTAGTGGATGGTGTTGTCGCTGTTGAGCAGCTGGTCAAACTTGAAGCGGTAAGACGGCATGGAAGGCGCAGAAAGCTGCCAGCTCAAAGTGAAATTCAGCGGCACGCCCTGCCGGAGTGCCTGTTTGAGCTGGTCGGGCAAATCGGTGCGGAAACGGCTGCTGACGGAAAGCTGTCCGGTCTCGGTCAGCTTCGCCTCGGAGCGGGTCACGCTGATGCCCTCCGCCGCCGCATTCAGCGACAGGGCGAGCAACAGCGTTCCAAACAGCCGTTTACTGCTTTTTGATAAGCGCGTAATAAAAGCCATCTTGATGTTTGTTCGGTAAAAGCACACGCGATTCGATCAGCTCGGCATCGGCGTGGCGGTTGAGGAATTTTTGCAACTGAACGTCGTTTTCTTCGACGAACACCGAGCAGGTGGCAAGCAGCATTCTGCCGTTTTTCGTCAGGGTTTGCCAAAGCGCGTCCAGCAATGCCTCCTGCTGACGGGCGGTTTTGGCGGCATCGGTCGGACGGCGCAGCCATTTCACGTCGGGATTGCGCCGCGCCACACCCGAAGCGGTACACGGCACGTCGGCAAGGATGGCGTCGAAAGGCTTTCCATCATACCACGCCGCCAAGTCCTGCGCATCGGCGCAAGCCAGAGCGGTCGTCTGAAACCCCAAGCGGTCGAGATTGTCCTTCACCCTTTTCAGACGACCTTCGTCTATATCCAAAGCGGTAACATGACAATCCGCCAGTTCCAACATATGCCCCGTCTTCCCGCCCGGCGCGGCGCACGCGTCCAAAATCCGTTCGCCGTCTTTAGGGTTTAACAGATACGCCGCCTGCTGCGCGCCGAAATCCTGCACCGACACCAGCCCTTCGACAAAACCGGGCAGGCGGTTCACCGGCACGGCTTCTTCCAACGTAACCGCATATTCGTCCAACGCCTTAGCCGCAATACCTTCCGCCGCCAGCTTTTCCAAATACGATTCGGCATTGCCGTGGCGTCGGTTGACCCGCAGCGTCATCGGCGGATGCGATTGCAGCGCAGTGGTGATGTTGTGCCAATGTTTCGGATAATGGTTTTTCAGGTATGCCACCCACCACAGCGGCAGGTTGTGTTTCGCCACATCGTCTTTTTTGCACGAAGCCGCAAGCTTGTCGCGTTCGCGCAAAAAACGCCGCAAAATCGCGTTGGCAAACGAACGGTACTGCCCGCGCCCGATTTTCGCGATACTCTCGACCGCCTCATTGACCACGGCATGAGGCGCGTTGCGCGTGTAATGCAGTTGGTACATCGCCGCCAAAAGCAGGCTTTCAAGCTGCGGATTGTCAATCGGCTTTTTCAGCATCTGCGCGAGCATATGTTTCAAGCTGCCCAGATAACGCTGGCAGCCGTAGGCGATATCTTGCAGCGCGCCGTTTTCCTGCGCCGTCAGCTCGGGATGCGTCGCGCGGATTTGCGCCAACACATCCTGAAGGTTGCGCCCTTCGGCGACCGCCGCAATGCTGTCGGCGGCGAGTTTTTGGGCGAGGGACATACTCATAAATTCAATTCCTTAAATACCTGCTTCGGTTCGATTTGTTCGTTAAAAATGTAAACGCCTTACAATCGGTTCGGACGCTGTTCGGAGCAAGATTCAAATTGTGTTAATCCGATTGCCCGCTCATGACAATATCCATATAGTCCGTTCTTTTCAACACACATAAGGATTCATCATGAATTTACGCTTCCTCTCCCTGCTTGCCGTTTCCGCCGCACTCGTTTCCGGCAGCCTGACCGCCGCGGCGGCACCGCACAAACATTCCCGCGCCATCTCCCAAGCGCAAGCCGTCAAAATCGCCAAGAAACGCGTCGGCGGCGGCCGCGTTACCGACATCGACCACAGCGACGGACGCTGGGAAATCGAAATCCGCAGAGGCTGTACCGAATACGATGTGGACGTTTCCTCACAAAGCGGCCGCGTCATCAAAGTGGACACCGACAACCACTGCGACGATTAATCGATTTTTGATTAATGGACTCTTAATGAGAAGCCGGACTGCCTGCCCGGCTTGTCTGTTTTCAGACGACCTCAAGCTTGCCCGAGGTCGTCTGAAAACATTTAATCTGCCGTTTTGCCTGATTCGGGACTTTCAGACGACCGCCCCGTCCCGTTCCAACAATGCCCGATAGCGTTCGGCATCCTGCGGCGAATAGCAACAGAAAACGATTTTTTCGACAGACGGACACTGCGGCAAGGTTTTTTTCAAAATCGCCAAAGCGGTTTCGGCAGCCAAGTCGGCGGGGAAACGGTACACGCCCGTGCTGATACAGGGGAAGGCGATGCTGCGGATGCCGTGTTCTTGCGCCAACAGCAGGGAATTTTGATACGCCTCCGCCAGCTTGACCGCTTCGCTGCGGTGTCCGCCGAACCAAACCGGCCCGACGGTGTGAATTACAAATTTCGCCGGCAGCCGGTAGCCTTGGGTGATTTTCGCCTCGCCCGTGCGGCAGCCGTTCAACTTTTTGCACGCTTCCAGCAACTCCCGTCCCGCCGCGCGGTGAATCGCGCCGTCCACGCCTCCGCCGCCCAACAACGAGGCATTGGCGGCGTTCACGATGGCATCGACTTCAAGTTTCGTAATATCGCCTTCGACTACTTCAAACACTGCCATGATCTGCTCCTAAACGTGGGGAATCTTGTCGTCAGTTCAACAAAACCAAACGTTTCCCTGCCGATATTTTCAGACGACCTCTGAATCATTCAAAGAAAGGTCGTCTGAAAATTAATCAGTCTGCAAACGGCTTCTACAAAACCGTCCCAACCTCAATCTTATGCCCTGCCGCAAATGCCGCAATCGGCATCCGTTTGCTGCCCGAAGGCTGCAATTCGGTAATCTTCAGCGCGTTCTCGCCGCAAGCAACGATTAAACCGTCTGCCGAGCAAGACAGCACTTCGCCCGCCCTGCCTTGTTGCGCTACCGCTTCCGCCCGCCAGATTTTCATCGGCTTGCCTTGATATTCCACCCATGCAGCGGGGACGGGGTTGAAGGCGCGGATTTTGCGTTCAATCACTGCCGCGCTTTCGTTCCAATCGACACGCGCTTCTTCTTTGCTTAATTTTTGTGCATAAGTCACACCTTCTTCGGGCTGTTTGACGCTTTTCAGACGACCCTCCGCCTTTAATTGTTGCAAATCAGCAACAATCGCTTCCGCACCGAGATTCATCAGCGCGTCGTGTACTTCGTTGGCGGTATCGGTTGGTTGAATGGCGTAACGGTGTTCGCTGACCACATCGCCGGTGTCCAAACCGATGTCCATCTGCATGATGCACACGCCCGTCTCGGCATCGCCCGCTTCAATCGCGCGCTGAATTGGCGCCGCGCCGCGCCAACGGGGCAGCAGCGAGGCGTGGATGTTGAGGCAGCCGTGTTTCGGCGTATCCAACACGTCTTGCGGCAGAATCAGTCCGTAGGCGGCAACGACCATTACGTCGGCCTCGACCTCTTTGAGCATTTGCAGGGCTTCGGCGTTGTTGCGCAGTTTTTCAGGCTGCGCCACGCGCAAACCCAATTCCAATGCGGCTTGCTTCACGGGAGACGGGGCAAGCTGCATCCCGCGTCCTTTGGGGCGGTCGGGCTGGGTCAACACCAGCGGGATTTCAAAACCGGCGGCGGCTATGGCTTTTAAGGCGGCAGCAGCAAAATCGGGCGTACCGGCAAAGATGACTTTCATGGGGAAACTCCTTGGAAATGGGTTTCAGACGACTTATAGTGGATTAACTTTAAACCAGTACGGCGTTGCCTCGCCGTACTATCTGTACTGTCTGCGGCTTCGTCGCCTTGTCCTGATTTGAATTTAATCCACTATAAATTGTGGTATTTTAGAGAGTTTAAACTCGATTAGCCTTTGAAGCTGAGGATAAGAAAAACGACCGATACGCTGTACCGGTCGTTTTTTACGAATGCCTGCTAAATTAGAACCAAGCTTTGATCAAAGCGGCAGTACCTGCGATACCGCCAATCAAGCCGACTGCATTGGCTGCGGTACCCATTGCGCCGTTGACTTGGTCACGTTTGTTGGCGCGTTTCTCACGTTCCAGTGCCAGCTCTTCAGAAACGTTTGCACGTTGGCGACGGTGTTGTTCCAGTTCTGCGCGGGAAAGTTGAGCAGAGGCACGGTTACGGCCTGCTTTGATGGCTGCGGAATCGTCACCGATAGCCAAGTCACCTACGGAGCTTCCTTGAGTAGCGCAACCTGTTACTACCAAAGAAGAAAGAAGCAGGGCAGCAATTGTTTTTTTCATAATTTTTACCTAGTAAAAAAATTAAGCGGATGTATTAGACCTCTTGCGAAAATATTCATCCCATCGC
>NZ_KV789587.1:12695-15651 GCF_001807625.1 Neisseria sp. HMSC03D10 | reverse complement strand
GGTCGTCTGAAATCCCTTTCAGACGACCTTTGAAATCAATACAACATATCCAAATTCAGTTCAGACTTAACAACAAATCCCTAAAAACATTTGGATCTTTGATAAAAGTCATTTCACCCTCTTGGGGAAAGTGAAAATCTAACAGTCTTGACACCCAAAAGCGTACGCACCCAGCTCGCTGCGCCACAGGAAAATATTCCTTCTCCGCATCAGATAGCGGACGAATGTTTTCATAACCGTCAATAAACGCTTTGCATAACTTCGCATCCAACTTGTTATCAGAAGTTCTCGACCAATCATTTACTGCGATTGCCAAGTCATACATGAAATTTCCATTACATGCATAATAGAAATCGATGAACCCAGCCACATTTTCCCCATCCAACAAAACGTTGTCTTTAAATAAATCGGCATGAATGATGCCGGATGGCAAATGACCGCCGAGATTGTTTTCCAAATCCGAAATTTCCTTACCCAGCAACTGGGCATCAGCCTCATTCAACTGTGGCAATAATTGTTCATAAGCTTGCTTCCACCATGTGTTATATCGGGGATTTTCCATTTTTTCGGGAAAATCTTGAACCGCCAAATGCATTTTGGCCAACATTGCTCCCGTGTTAAAACACTGCGCCTCGGTCGCCCATGCGGTATCCGCACCATTTAATCTGGTAACGACGCAAGCCGGTTTACCTGCCAATACCGAATCCAGCTTTCCATCTTTTCGTACAATCGGACTTGGACAAGCTACGCTTTTACTACTCAAATGCTTGTTCAAATTCAAGAAAAATGGCAATTCATCCTGACGCAACACTTCAAATACAGTTAAAACATAGCTGCCTTTAGAAGTATTCAAAAAGTAATTACTGTTGGTAATTCCCTGTGCAATGCCTTGCAGGGAAACAAACTCCCCCAGATCATAATCTGACAAAAACTCCCGTATTTGCTCATCAGAAATATTAGTATAGACAGACATAAACTCAATCCAGTGTAAACAATTAATTACAGTATTTTCAGACGACCTACAAACCCAATTCCCTGAGGAAGCGCACGTCGTCCGCCCAGCCTGATTTGACCTTGACCCAAACCTTTAAAAACACTTTGGTATCAAACAGTTTTTCCATATCGAGGCGGGCTTCGGTGGAGATTTTTTTCAGTTTTTCCCCGCCTTTGCCGATTAAGATGGCTTTTTGGCTGTCTTTATCGACCAATACGGCGATGTAAATTCGGTAGAGTCCGTTTTCCTCTTCTTCGAATTGTTCGATCTCCACATTCATGGCGTAGGGCAGCTCTTCACCGAGGTAGCGGAACAGTTTTTCGCGCACGATTTCGGTGGCGAGGAAACGGCTGGAACGGTCGGTCACCATTTCTTCCGGATACATCGGCACGCTTTGGGGCAGGTAAGGTCTGAGGCGCGCGAGCAGGTTGGCGATGCCCAATCCGTGTTTGGCGCTGACGGTTTCATGCCCTGCAAATTTGAATTCTGCGCTGATTTGGTCGATAAATTCCTGCAAACCGCTGCTGCCCGCTTTGTTTTTGTCGATTTTGTTGATAACGAGGATGACGGGCGTGTTTGTCGGCAGTTGTTTCATCACGATGCGGTCGGCATCGGTAAAGCGCATGGCTTCGACGACGAAAACGACGGCATCGACACTGCTCAACGCTTCGGTGACGTTTTGATTGAGGCGGTCGTTCAGAGCGTTGCGGTGTTTGGTTTGGAAACCGGGGGTATCGACGAAAACGAATTGTGCGGTGTCGTCGGTGTAAATGCCGGTAACGCGGTTGCGCGTGGTTTGGGCTTTTTTACTGGTGATGCTGATTTTTTGCCCGATGAGGTGGTTCATCAGCGTGGACTTGCCGACGTTGGGGCGGCCGACGATAGCGACGAAGCCGCAGCGGTAGTCGGCGGGGTGGTTGGATTCGTTTTGCAGGAAGGTTTCGATGTCCATGATGGCTTTCTGTTTGAAGTTTCAGACGACCTTTTCGTATCCCTAGGTCGTCTGAAAAATAAATCGGCTATTTTTTCGCTTTTTTCAAAGGGTGGTGTTGCTCGAGCCATTGCAGCGCTTCTTTGGCGGCTTGCTGCTCGGCAACCTTGCGGCTGCTGCCTTGTGCTTTGCAGATAAAACCGAGTTCGCCCAAGTCGCATGAAATCAGGAACATACTGTCATTGGCATGACCAATTTGTTCCTCGATGCGGTATTTGGGCAAGGCAAGGCGGCGGGCTTGGAGGGCTTCTTGCAGGGCGGTTTTGTTGTCTTTGCCCTGCGTTTTGAAATCGGCACGTTTGACGCGTTCGGCGAACAAGTGCCGCACCACTTTCTCCGCCTCGGCGAAATCCGCATCAAAGCTGACGGCGGCAAACATCGCTTCCATAGCATCGGCAAGGATGGAGGGTCGTCTGAATCCGCCGCTTTTCAACTCGCCCGCGCCCAAATAAAGCCCGTCACCGACATTCATTTCCAAAGCGATTTCCGCCAACACGCCTTCATTGACCAAGCTTGCGCGCAAACGCGACAACTCGCCTTCGGTCAGCTTGGGGAACGCGTCAAACAACATTTTGGCGACGGTGTAGTTCAAAATCGAATCGCCGACAAACTCGAAACGCTCGTTGTTTTTCGCATGGTAACTGCGGTGGGTCAGCGCCTGCTGCAAAAGCGCGGTATCTTTGAAACGGTAACCCAGTTTATTCTGAATGGCGGCATGCGCCTGCTGTTTTAACACATCTGTTTTCATGAGGACGTTTGTCTTTCTTCTTGCTTCGGAATATCGGCGGGAGGCGGCAAAAATTCAGCCTCCCAAACCAACCCGAATGCGTTTCGGCACTTCATGCAAATACGGAAACACTTTAGGGCTGCAACAGTCGTCTGAAACACAGCTCAGCCCGTTTCAGACGACCAGCATTGTACCATCAAACCATAAGCGGCAAATATATAGTGGATTAACTTTAAACCAGTAC
>NZ_KV789587.1:11994-12675 GCF_001807625.1 Neisseria sp. HMSC03D10 | reverse complement strand
TAAATCTTCAGGATACTTTCGCAAGAGGTCTATTGTAAATTTAGTGGAGGATATAAATTTTTTGATCACCGTAAGCACGTTTGATGGCATCTGCTTCATCCATCATTTCCTCGCGGCGTTCGCGACGGCGTTCGGCACGTTCTACTCGTTCATCGTTCTGAACTCTTTGGGAATCAGCCCGCATTGTGGCTTCTTGTTCAGGGGAAGGTAAGAAGCGCATATTGCCATAGGTTGGAGAACAGCCGACCAGCGCAGATAACACAAGGGACATCAAAACAGTTTTTTTCAACATAACAAATCCACTTATCCTTAGAGAGAGTTGGTTTGGGTTAATTTTTTTCATTTTATATCAAAAATTATGAGTTTGGCAAACTATTTTACGATTGTTTGGGAGGTTATAAAAAATGATATGGCATAAATATCAGAGAACGGTAATTCTAATATTTTAAATAAATAACCCATTGTTTAAATGAGATAATAGTTAAATAACTAGCGGATATTTGTATGTTTATTCATATGAATTTACTAATGTAAGTAATTAAATATTAATAAGGCTCGTACGCCATTTTTTGCATCATTTTAGCCGAGCTATATTTTATGTTTATAGATAGAAAAGAGGTTGTCCCAAGTAATTAAGGCAACCTTAAAAAAATATATAGTGGATTAACTTTAAACCAGTAC
>NZ_KV789587.1:275-11974 GCF_001807625.1 Neisseria sp. HMSC03D10 | reverse complement strand
TTGTCCTGATTTAAATTTAATCCACTATATAATTAATTCTTTATGTGTACTTAATAGAATTTTTACCATTCTTTGTAACTATTGACAAAAATCAAAGTTCATAAAGAAAGATAAAGTTATCCGCATTCTAGGTAAAGAAAATGATATATCATATCGCCTTTCGTGATGTGTTATCTAAAAAGGATGAACGGTGAAACAAAATATCTTTTTCAATAAAAATAAAATGTTGTGTGCTGTTTTGGCTGTTTTTTCAGGACAAGTGTTTGCGGATGATGTTCAACAGGTGGATTTGCCTGAAGTTAAAGTCAGTGGAAAAGCACCTTCTAACAACTGGCGTTTGCAGCCTGGGGCAAAAGACTACCTGAAAAACGGTGAAGTCTTGACCACGAATGATCTGAAGACGAAGCGCGCCGTATCGCTCGGACAGACTGTGGAACAAGTCTCCGGCGTTCAAAACAACGCTTACGGTCCGAATACGGGCGTGCCGCAAATCCGCAGTTTGAGCGGTTCGCGCGTGTATGTCAGTGAAAATGGATTGGGTATTTCGGACGCTTCTTCTTTAAGCCCTGATTTGCCGTTGATGGTCAATCCGTTTATGGCGGAAAAAATTACCATTTTGAAATCATCGGCTTCTGTACTGTATGGCGGTAATGCGATTGGCGGTGCGGTCGATGTCGATACAGGCGTGATTGCGAGCCAACTGCCTGAAAAAGACGTGGGCGGCAAAGTGGAAGTGAGCGGCGGTTACAATACGCCGCGCGTCGCCGCGTTCAAATTAAACGGTAAGGTAGGCAATGTGGCTTGGCATTTGTCGGGCGCGGACACCCATTCGGATGATTACCGCATCCCCGGCGATTCCAAGCCGGCAGCCTGTTACGATCCTTCTAATATTTACAGCTCGCGTCTGATGTGGGCATGTCAGGTTACTCCGGACATTAGCGAGACTTTAAATAAAGGCCATTTCCGTTATGTCGCGAAAGATATTCCGGCTTTTATCGCCCAGTGGAAACGCTATAACGATGGGTCGGAGCCTGACGAGTCTGAGCTGTACAAAGTGAATAAGCTATCTTGGGGCGATTGGGTAGAGAATCCGCTTTACGACGGCAGCAAAGATCGCAGGATTAAGGTCGTCAATGCCATGAAGGATGATATGCCTGTTGAAAAAGGTCGTCTAAAAAACAGCCACTTGAGCAATCAGAACTTTGCTTTCGGTTTGAGCCATATCGGCGAGCGCAGCTATGTCGGTTTGTCTGTCAGCCGCTTCTTAAGCAAATCAGGCATTGCCGGATTCGGCTATTACAATTTTGCTTCATCCGGACACAATCATCATGGCGGCTCTTCTAACAAAACCGGACGCGAGTATGCCTCCGTGCGCGCCCAGCAAACCCGTTGGCAGGCTGAGGCCATGTACCGTCCGTTGGCTCAGTGGATAGAGAACATCAAGTTCCAAGCTGCTTATACGCAAACGCCTACCTCAGAATATTTAGGCGATACCAAAATGCAAACGCTGGACAGCAAAACCTTCCAGAGCCGTTTGGAGTTTAACCACAAAGTTGACTCTTGGCTGAAAGGTACGCTGGGCGCGGATTGGAAACAGCGCAGCACGGAATCTTCCGGTATCAACGGCAAACGTACCGGAAACTACGCCTATCTGCCTGATACCGACAGCAAAGAATACGGTATTTTCGCGTTGGAAAACTTCAAGTGGAAAAACTGGGATGCTTCGTTGGGCTGGCGGCACGGACAGGTTCGCCACTCGGTCGATATCGGCGATTACAAACCTGGACGCAACAGCTCGACAGTCAAAGGTTTGGAAGAGCGGGGTCGTCTGAAATACAGCTTGAACCATTATCATGCCGGTATAGGCGTGGATTTATTTGACTTCTGGAAGCTGGGCGCACGATACAGCCGTTCGCAACGCGCTCCTGAAGTCAATGAGTTGTACGCAGGCGGCGATCACTATGCCCTGATGGCTGCCGAATCACACTGGGCGGTCGATGTCCTCCGTCCTGAAACCGCCAGAACTTGGGAATTTAACAGCGAATTCGGTTGGAAAGACGGACGGCTTCGCGCAAGCTGGTACAGAACCCAATTCAAAGATTATGCTTTCTTGGTCGATGCGGCACACGATGGCGGTCAACGCCTTCCAACCAAATATTGGCGCGCCGGCAATACCCAACTTCACGGTTTAGAGTTGGAATTGAATCAGTGGTTTGACCTGAACAAATACGGCACATTGGAAGCACGACTTTTCGGCGATTTCGTACACAACCGCGCCGATTTGGACGACGAGCGCAACACTTCCTTAGAACACGGCAGCCGCGTCCGCAACAACGGCTATTACATGCCCAATATGCCTGTTTCCCGCTACGGAGCAGGTTTGACATGGAACAAAGGCGGCTGGCAAGTGGGCAGCAGCCTGACGCGCTACCGTCCTGCCAAACATACCGGCCATATGGCTGCCAACTACAAAGAGCCTGTGTTGGGCGGCTATACCATATGGGATGCGTATTTGAGTCATACGCTCAAACACGGCAAGGTAACATCCGAATGGTTTGTCGATGCGCGCAACCTTGCCAACCGCACCGCACGTCCGCAAAACTCCATGTTGAAATATATCGCACCGCTGCCGGGCCGCTCCGTCCGCGTAGGCGTCAGAATGAATTTCTAAGTTTGGAATAAAATAAACCGGATTCCTTTGATGGGAATCCGGTTTTTCTTTTCGATGATTGGATTTTCAGACGACCTTTGGGGTCGTCTGAAACCTTATTTATGCCCTTTACCTTCTTTTATTCAGAGCCTTATATGCTAGCTGTCAGACAAATACGGCTCGACGCTTTCCTTCAATATCTCGATCAATTCTTCGTCCATATAGCGGTAATCGTCAGGAATGTCCAAAACAATGATTTCCTTATGCTGCAAAGCGCGGGGAAACTGCGCCGACAGGCGGTTTTTATGCTTTTGTTCCATCACAAAAATCTTATCCGACCATGCGATGTCGTTGATGGAAACGGTGTGCCGTGCGTTAGGGCTTGTGCCTGCGGAACGGGTCTGTACGTTCGGATAGCGTCGGAATACCGCTTCAGCAGTGGGGCTGCGCCATTGGTTGCGGCTGCAAATAAAAAGTGCGTTCATAGAAATTAAAAAAGGCGGAGAAATATCCGCCTTGTGAAAATCATCTCGATTGAGTCGAAATGTGTTTTAAGTTAATCAAACCATTCGGCTTCAAATTCATGCTGCCTGAAGGGGTAAACAAAGCCCAGTTTTTGCGCGCGTTTGACTTTATTCCTGCGGAAATACATCAAATCCCACTTTTTCTCGAGCTTACCCTCAGAAGGGTTTTTGCCGTGTACGCGATGGCTGGGTCGTTTTGCTTGATGCCGCCGCCATGCACGGCTGCGACTGTGGTCTAAATTGTCCATTATCTGCTTTCTAACTTCGTTTCGGAAATCGGGTTCAGCAGCCGCGATTTTTTCTGTGTTCGATTATTCAGCAAGAAAAAGGAAAATCGGATTGTAGCCAAATTAGCTTGACGATACAAGCATTTGACCGTCGTTGTGGAACAGGTCGTCTGAAATGCGAGACGCCATTTACTTCTGCTTATCCAACGCTTCCTCATCCAGCGATTTCAACCATTCCAGCTTTTCGCCGATTTTGATTTCCAGCCCGCGCGGGACGGGTTGGTAGAAATCCGGTTCGTCCAAGCCGTCGGGCATATAGCTTTCGCCGGCGGCGTAGGCGTTCGGTTCGTCGTGGGCGTAGCGGTATTCGCGTCCGTAGCCCAATTCTTTCATCAACTTGGTCGGGGCGTTGCGCAGGTGGACGGGCACTTCGTCGCTGGCGTTTTCTTTGACGAAGCGGCGCATTTGGTTGTATGCCTTGTAGCCCGCGTTGGATTTCGCGGCGGCGGCAAGGTACAACACGGCTTGCGCCAGCGCGAGTTCGCCTTCGGGCGAGCCTAAGCGTTCAAAGGTGGCGGCGGCATCATTGGCGATTTGGAAGGCGCGCGGGTCGGCAAGCCCGATGTCCTCCCACGCCATGCGCACGATGCGGCGGGCAAGGTAGCGCGGGTCGGTGCCGCCGTCGAGCATACGGCAGAACCAATACAGCGCGGCATTCGGATGCGAACCGCGTACTGATTTATGCAGGGCGGAGATTTGGTTGTAGAAACTCTCGCCGCCTTTGTCGAAACGGCGGATTTGCGCGCCGAGGCTGTCGGCGAGAAATTCGGCGGTCAGGGTTTTCAGACGACGTGTGTCGGCGGCGCGTAAAAGTTGCTCCAATAAATTCAACAATCTGCGCGCATCGCCGTCGGCGGTATTGACGAGCAGCTCCTGCGCATCGGCTTCAATCGTGAAATCCCGGTATTCGGGCAATGCCAATACTTTGGCAATCAGCTTTTTGAGGTCGTCTGAAGACAAGGATTGCAAAACATACACCTGCGCGCGGCTCAACAGCGCGGGATTGACTTCAAACGACGGGTTTTCCGTAGTCGCGCCGATAAAGGTCAGCAAACCACTTTCGACATGGGGCAAAAACGCGTCCTGCTGCGCCTTGTTGAAGCGGTGGACTTCATCGACAAACAAAATCGTCGCGCGTCCTTGCTGTAAAGCAATTTCGGCTTTATCGATTGCCTCGCGTATGTCTTTCACGCCGGAAAATACGGCAGAAACAGGCAGAAACTGGGCATTGAAACTCTGCGCCAAAATCCGCGCCAACGTCGTCTTGCCCACGCCCGGCGGCCCCCACAGCAACATAGAATGCGGCTTCCCGCCTTCCACCGCCACACGCAGCGGTTTGCCTTCGCCGATTAAATGCTGCTGCCCGATAACATCATCAAGCGTATGCGGGCGCAGGCGTTCGGCAAGCGGCGCATCGGGTTGGCGGGTGAAGAGGTCGGACATGGCGGTTTCCGTGAAAGAGGGTTTTCAGACGACGTGGATTATAGCAGGTCGTCTGAAAGGAGGATTAACGCTCTTTGGGCATAATATCGATGTATTTTTCATTCAATATTTGCAAGGATTTTCCGCTGATGACGACACATTCATTGGCTAATTTATCAGCTTCTTTTTCTCCTTTGGTATTGTCAGTAGTTGGTGGGCAGAAAACTTTGGTGTCACCCAGATTCCAAGCCATGTAGCCATATAAAGCGTTGTTACGCTGTTCGGGAATCGAAGAACAGATAATGCCTTTTTCTCCTTTTTCCTTTTCTGAAAGGATGGAACATTTGAAATTTTGTTTTAACTTAAATAAATCATTTTTATCGACCCCGTTAATTTCTTGGGTGCCGTTGTTATGTTGGAAGTTATTGTGTAATAGGTACCATGAAGAATTTTTGGGAACTTCTACAAAACGAGTTGGATAAAGCATATGCGTTGCAAAGTTATTAGAAAGAAGCGAAGCTGCAAAGAATGAGGTTATTGCCAATATAACCGGAGGGGTGTAAGTATGTATATTATTTTTGTTTTTTGAATTTACTTCATTGGCTACGGCGTAAATATTAAGAAGTGTGAGGAAATATAAAAAATACAAAAAGATATATTGAATATAACCATCCGGAAGCCAGTTCGATGCAAAAATTATAAAAAATATTGGATAGAGAAACATTGATAAACATATCAGCAATGTTTGGAATAGTGCTGGTAATAATTTTAAATATGGTATAATAAAAATAATTTTATTCTTTATAATACTAAAATTTATTATAAAATAATAAAGGTAATAAATAATGAAACAAAATAGTAATGGGATGAAGGCAAAAAAACATATAATTATTAAATAGGTTGAGTATATTGTATAGAGTAAGGCTGTAAAAATTTTATCGAAATTCAAGCATGTAATGATTTTATTGTAATTAATACGGAACTTCGTATTGAGAGAGAAATTGACTTTATCTTGTATGATGTAAATAAAATATGGCGAGAATATTGTAAACACAAAGCAAAACTCTACTATTGATGTTAATGATATATATTTCTCAATTGAATCAATAAAAATTGCGCATGTTACTATTATCGGAAGGCTTAAGGTTGAAGCAAATAAAGATGGGAATAAATTTTTGACTTTAATTCCTTCTGCTTTTAATTCTTTTGAAATGGATATTAGTAAGTATGGGGATAGAAATGGGAAAACAAAAATTAAGAGAATTAAAGCAAAAACAAATAAGACAACAGTCAAGCTGGATGAAGAAGCCATTGTTTCTGGGAAAATACTGGGCTGTCCTATAAAATTTAAATAGCGATGAGTTAAAAAGCTTCCAAGTATTAATCCAAGCACAGCCAAAGCTGCAAAAAATTTACCAGTTATTTCTAAATAATCGATAAATCTTGCTTTTTCCTTCTCTTCTGAAGATTTTAGAAGTAATAGTGATCTAAGTTGTTTCTGTTTGTTTTTCTTAAAATGATTCATGTTTAAAAATGCCCCATTTTTAAATAAATATCGAAATTATACCCGACTTTCCCCAATCCCCCATCTCACACCGCTTACGGTATAATACGCGTTTGTTTAAAGACTTTGCGGGGCGTTTCAGACGACCTTGCGGCAAGGGATGGCTATGAATATGAAAAAGATGGTTGCCGTTGCTTCTGTGGCGGCGTTGTTGGGTGGTTGCGCTTATGATTCTGACTCGGCGTTCGGCGGTTTGGGCGGCGGTACGGGGATTGGCGGCAGCGTGGTGAAGATGGCGGTCGATCATCAATGCCGTTCGGAGTTGAACAAGCGCAATGAGTGGCGTTTGGTCGCGCTGACGATGAGTGCGGACAAGCAGCGCGAGTGGGAAGACAAAATCTGCGGCTGCGCGAGCGAGGAGGCGCCGAATCAGGTGTCCGCGCAAGAGTTGATGGATGTTTTGAATCCTTCTTCGCGCGATCGGGCGATTGCGTCGGTAACGGTGAAAACCGTCAATGCTTGTTTCAAGCGTTTGTATAGATGATGTTTTTCAGACGACCTCTGTGTATCGGGGTCGTCTGAAAGTTTATAGTGGATTAAGGTCGGAATAGGGCGGCTTGCGGAATGGTTCGCAGGCGGGTTTCTTATTTTGATCGGCAATTTTTTGTTTTTATAGAGAAGAAATCATGAAATATATCAGTACGCGCGGCGAGACGGCGCATAAACCGTTTAGTGAGGTTTTGTTGATGGGGCTTGCGCCCGATGGCGGTTTGATGCTACCGGAACATTATCCGCAGGTCAGCCGCGAGACTTTGGACAAGTGGCGCGGTTTGAGCTATCCGGAGCTGGCGTTTGAGGTGATGAGCCTGTTTGTAACGGATATTCCGGCGGACGATTTGCGCGATATTGTGAACCGTACTTATACGGAAGCGGCGTTCGGCACTAAGGAAATCACGCCTGTGCGTACTTTGTCCGACGGCATCAAAATCCAAGCCTTGTCCAACGGCCCGACGCTGGCGTTCAAGGATATGGCGATGCAGTTTTTGGGCAACGCGTTTGAATATGTGTTGAACAAAAAGGGCAGGGAACTCAATATCTTGGGCGCGACCAGCGGCGATACGGGTTCGGCTGCGGAATATGCCTTGCGCGGTAAAAAGGGCGTGAATGTATTTATGCTGTCGCCCGACGGCAAAATGAGCGCGTTCCAACGTGCGCAGATGTACAGCCTGCAAGACGAGAATATTCACAATATTGCCGTGAAGGGGATGTTTGACGACTGTCAGGACATTGTGAAGGCGGTACAAAACGATGCAGCGTTCAAGGAAAAATACCATATCGGTACGGTCAATTCGATCAACTGGGGACGCATCGTCGCGCAAGTGGTTTATTACTTTGCGGGCTATTTCAAGGCGACGCAAAGCAACGACGAGCAGGTCAGCTTCTGCGTGCCGAGCGGCAACTTCGGCAACGTTTGCGCGGGACACATCGCCAAACAGATGGGCTTGCCTATCCGCCGCCTGATTGTTGCGACCAATGAAAACGATGTGTTGGACGAGTTTTTCAAAACCGGCGCATACCGCCCGCGCAACAGCGAGCATACTTATGTTACCTCCAGCCCGTCTATGGACATTTCCAAAGCGTCCAACTTCGAGCGTTTCGTGTTCGACCTGATGGATCGCGATCCTCAGGAAATCAATACGCTGTGGGCAGAAGTCGCGGCGGGCAAGGGTTTTGATTTGCAGTTTGCCTTGGAAAAAGTCGGCGGCAAATATGGCTTTACTTCCGGCAAATCTACCCACGCCGACCGCCTCGCCACCATCAAGCAGGTTTACGAACAAGACAAAGAACTCATCGACCCGCACACTGCCGACGGCGTAAAAGTCGCCCGCGAAGTGCGCGAAGAAGGGGAGACGGTTGTTTGTTTGGAAACTGCGTTGGCGGCAAAATTCGATGCGACCATACGCGAAGCCGTCGGCGATGTCGCCATTCCGCGCCCCGCCGCGCTGGAAGGCTTGGAAAAATTGCCGCAGCGCGTCCGAGTCGCGCCGAACAATGCAGCCGCCGTTAAAGAAATCATTCGCGAAATCTTAGACAAGTAAGGCGTTGTCCGAGAGGTCGTCTGAAAAGTTTTCAGACGACCTCTACGAGACAGCAAGCATTGTGATGATAAATATTTTCGTTTAAAATTGCGCGTTTGCTCTAATTCGACATTATCTATTCACAGGCGAGACAGGTCGTCTGAAAACCCTTTTAAAACCATCATCCGCCCGACCCGCGTGTTCAGACGGATTTACCGACAGGAAACTCAAATGGCAGCATTCAATACCCAAAAAGTATTGTCCGTACACCACTGGACGGATGCGTATTTCACCTTTACCTGCACCCGCGACGAATCGTTGCGCTTCGAAAACGGCCAATTCGTCATGGTCGGATTGATGGTGGACGGCAAGCCGCTGATGCGCGCATACAGCGTCGCCTCCGCCAACTGGGAAGAACACCTCGAATTTTTCAGCATTAAAGTCCAAGACGGCCCTCTGACCAGCCGCCTGCAACACCTTAAAGTCGGCGACGACGTGTTAATCAGCAAAAAACCGACCGGAACTTTGGTTGCCGGCGACCTGAATCCCGGCAAACACCTTTACCTGTTGAGCACCGGTACCGGTATCGCCCCCTTCTTGAGCATCACCAAAGACCCCGAAATTTACGAGCAATTTGAAAAAATCATCCTCGTACACGGCGTGCGTTACAAAAAAGATTTGGCGTACTACGACCGCTTCACCAAAGAATTGCCCGAACACGAATACCTCGGCGACTTGGTTAAAGAAAAACTGATTTACTACCCCATCGTTTCCCGCGAAGACTACGAACACCACGGCCGCCTGACCGACCTGATGGTTAGCGGCAAACTGTTTGAAGACATCGGTCTGCCCAAAATCAACCCGCAAGACGACCGCGCCATGCTCTGCGGCAGCCCGGCCATGTTGAAAGACACCTGCAAAGTTCTGGACGATTTCGGCCTGACCGTATCCCCGAAAACCGGCGTACGCGGCGACTACCTGATTGAGCGCGCGTTTGTGGATCAATAAGGGTTTTGTTTTTAAGGATAGATAAAGGTCGTCTGAAAAGTTATGAAAACTTTTCAGACGACCTTTTGGCTTTTAAACCGATAATAGGTAAACGAATGAAAGAATCAGGCGGGAGAATTTATATCAAATCGGCTTTGTGATACATTTCATATCTTTACAAACCGCTATATGAAAGGCGGCAGGTAGGCAGTTTGACTGTTTGACAGTGGCTTCAAATAGAAAATATTTGTACCGTGATTGCCGCGGCAGGTATTTCTTATTTGAATTTACTCCTTTCCAATCTGCCGTTTCATTGCCGATTATCGCGCCCTTCATTGTTGCACATCAAAAATACAGGAAAACAAATGTTTTGGTACATCATAGGTTTTTGCGCCTTTGTCGTTTCGCTTCTCGCGCTTTGGGTCAACGCTAGCGCGTTCGGTATGCAGGATGACGATACGCCGCAATCGGAATATGAAAAACGCCTTGGTCTGGGAACGAAATTGAAAGACAAGGAAACCGCCGCCAAAGAGCGTGCAGCCGCGCGTTTCCATCCGGACGATTGAGCCGTTTGGCAATATTGGTTTCAGACGGCATAAGGAGTCCGAACAATGAAAAAATGCGTTGTCCTGACCGGCGCGGGAATCAGCGCCGACAGCGGGTTGCTGACTTTTCGCGATGCGGGCGGTTTGTGGGAAGGGCATAGGGTTACAGATGTCTGCACGCCCGAAGCCTTGGCGAACAATCCCAAGCTCGTGATTGATTTTTACAACCAGCGCAGGCTTCAGGCAAACGCCGCCGAGCCGAACGCCGCGCATCTGGCGTTGGTCAAGCTGGCGCAATATTACGATATGCACATCATCACGCAGAATGTGGACGCGCTGCACGAGAAGGCAGGCAGCAGCAAAGTATTGCACCTGCACGGCGAGCTGAACAAACTGCGCAGTACCGTCGATGAAGACGAAATCATCGAATTTACCGGCGAGCAGACCGAGGATGTGCGCGACAGCCAAGGCAATCCGATGCGCCCGCATATCGTGTTTTTCGGCGAACAAGTGCCGATGTTTGACGCGGCGGTCGAGGAAATGCGCAATGCGGATGTGGTCATGATTGTCGGCACGTCAATGCAGGTTTATCCGGCAGCTTCGCTGATTCATTACGCGCCGCCCGATGCGGAACGCTATCTGGTCGATCCGAACCCGCAAGGTGTGGGCGCGGATGTCGAAGTGATTCCGAAACGCGCGGCAGAAGGTGTGCCGGCATTGGTCGAGTATTTGATTGGTCGGGTTTGAGAATTAAGGAAAGGTCGTCTGAAGAAGTTTCAGACGACCTTTGGTATTGTATGGAGTTATCGGGTTGGAGATTGTTTGGCGGGAAGTTTAAATGTTAAGAGTGGATATTGTCTTCACTCTTGCCCCTAGATGACTAACCTATCGCTGTCATTCCCGCGCAGGCAGGAATCCGGAAGTTTAAAGTTATGGCAGCTTTGAAATCATTCCGAAATGCCGAAGCCTGGATTCCCGCTTGCGCGGGAATGACGATGGATAAGGGTTTCTTTGAATTTTTTAAAGATAGGTTTGGTGGTGGTTTTCGTGGGCAGAGCCCACGCTACGGTTTGCTCCAAAGGGATTTTATTTGTAGCAGATATCCATAAATAAAATATTTTATGTTTATCTTTAAATCCAATTTCATGTAAAACGCAAATTGTTGCATCTCTGAACTTAAATAACTGTTAGCTTTGTTCAAAGATGAAAGTATCTCATTTCGTGAATCTATATTATCAAAATCAATAGGTTCATCACTTCCAAGATAATCATGAAGATATAGTAAATAGTTACTCAGGTTGTTAGAGATGTCAGTTATTTTTTCTAGTGATGGTCTGAAAAAATATGGGAACAATTTGCACACATAAAGTTTGAACTCATCACATAATAGTAATAATTCCATGATTCTATTGTGTAGCATCACATGGTTTTCATATCTGATATCTTCATGATCAAAATGGAATTTATCTATATTAATTAAATCCATTTTGCAGCGGAATAGGATGATTTGTATTTCTTGTAATTTTTCAATTGATTCCGAATAGATTTTTTCTTTTCTTTCCCACCATTTTTGTTTGAAAAAATTCTGAAGCGTTAAAGATACAGCTATAAGAGACGTTAAAATCGTTACAAAATGACCAATTTCCATGATTAATTCCTGTTAGTTTAAAATGTAGAAAATTGTCGCGTTGTTTACACAACA
>NZ_KV789587.1:0-255 GCF_001807625.1 Neisseria sp. HMSC03D10 | reverse complement strand
AAAGATAGGTTTGGTGGTGGTTTTCGTGGGCAAAGCCCACGCTACGTTTAGGTTATCGATGGGAGGAGTTTTTAATTAAAAGGTCGTCTGAAACCTTTTGATTTGGCGATAGATTAGGTTGAAAATTGGGTATCGCAGAAGATTCAGTAATTTTTGTTAGGGTTTGACACAGCCTGCACTTGCTTCACTTTTTCCCCTCCCTCACACATGGCTAACCTACCGTCGTCATTCCCGCGCAGGCGGGAATCCAGAAGT
>NZ_KV789586.1:0-4273 GCF_001807625.1 Neisseria sp. HMSC03D10 | reverse complement strand
GGCAAAGTGGAAGTGCAGGCACAGAATGACGAGTTGCAGCTGAATGCACTGAAGGATGCGGTACTGACCAGCAGCGCGGGGAAAATCACCATTGCGGCAAAGGAAGAGATACTGATTACCTGCAAAGGGGCGTATATCAAGTTGAGTAACGGGGAGGTTGAGATCGGGAGTCCGAAGGTGGTAAGGGTGAGGGCGCCGTTGGTGGTGACGGGGCCGAGTAGTATGGGAATTACTCATCCAAGTTGGCCTAAAACTTTACCCAAACGCCCGATGTGTATCAATTTACGTCAATCGCCCCATTCGGATGGTTTTTACATTGGTATGCCGTATACGCTCTATGCGGATGGTTCAGAAATTCAAAAAGGGGTAACGGATTCCACCGGCTATATCGCCATCGAACATGAAATACCAACAAGTAAATATAAGATTGTATTTGCCAACGATTTAGAATATTTGATTCCGATTGAGGATGAATTTAACGAAAATACATCAAGGGATAAAATAACCAACCGTGGTTTTCATGGATTGAAATATACAAGTTCTGAACTTTCTCCGATAGAGCAGGCAAAGAAATATTTCGAAATCGTACATAATATAAAAGACAAAGATTTGAAAGGTTCTAAAAATGGCTAAAAATATAATTGCTGCCTCTACTAAGTCTAAATTAGGTGCAACAACATCAATGAACTGGTTTCTTTTAGACTCAAATGAATCAGCCCCTGTTGCAGCAACCTTCAGACCATTGATTAATGGGAAAGAAGCTTTTACAACGCTCCATGAAAAAATTGAAAAAGCTGAACATTCAATTGATATTGCGATATGGGGATTTCAGCCTTCGATGCATCTAAAGCGGGACGGTAAGAGTAAGTGCATTGGGGATTTATTGATTGAAAAAGCAAAATCAGGTGTGCAGGTGAGGATATTAGTTTGGAGTATACCTTTTAAAATACAGACTTTTGCAGAAGCAAATATGGGGAATGCACCAGGTGTTTTTTCAGGCGGAGTCCCAGGGGTAACTAAAGCTCAGAAAAAGTATGATCAATATTGGTATCTAGCCATTGAGGGAAAATTACATAAGAAATTTGAAACCCCCAAAAATGCAGATAACGATACGATAAAAATAAATATGCAAAAAGAATATGTAGCTAGCAGTGAATACCCTATATTAATGGAATTATCCAAGTCTTCATATCATAACAATCTGAAATTCAGAACTCGCAGTGTTTATTTTCAGGGAAATCAATACGAAGATAAGGAGTTACCAGAAAATGTAAAATCAACATTGAAGATGTTTCCTTCTCATCACCAAAAAACAGTTTTAATAGACTATGAAGTACCTCATAAGGCAGTAGGTTTTGTAATGGAACATAATATGCTAGACAATTATTGGGATGATGATAGTCACATCTCCGGCAATGTATTATCGCCCAATAAAGGCAAAAACGTTGATACACCGTTGCAAGATGTATCAAGCATCGTCAGCGGTGAAGTTTTATGGTACATCAATCGTAATTTCTGCCAATCTTGGGATAGGGTAAGTAGTGAGAAACTGGAAGAAAAGAGAAAAGCGCTGACTTTCGACAAATATCCTTTTAACAAATCTGCCGGAGGTACGCCTTTGATGGCGCAGATATTGCGTACTTACGACAAGCCGGATATTGAAGATATCAAAAAAATCTATCTGCAAAATATCAAAAGGGTTACCAGCTATATCTATACAGAAAATCAGTATTTCAGATGGCCGCCGTTGGCAGAGGCATTTATCAAACATTGGCAGAATTTAAGGTCAAAAGGCCGCTCTGCTAATATGCCGATACATTGGTTTGTTGTAACTAATTCATCTGATGATGGTTTGGGAAAAGGAACGTATACAACAAATAAAATGTTAGAAAAGTTGGGAAGGCAGGATGTGATGCCTAATGTTGCCCTTACTCATACAGATCGTATAGAATTTTTGGAAGCATCGCTTGGAAATAATCATGCACAAGGATCAGCAAGTACTATTGCTAAATGGAAAAGAGAATTGGCGGAATTAAAGGAAAGTCAGAAGCAACGTTCTGGGACAAGAGAACGATCCTATACTAAAAATGCGGAAGAAGTGAGGGAGAAAGAATTTGTCAAAAAACTGAAAAAAGAGTTGGGTGTCAAAGTCCATGTCTGCACCTTGACTGCATCTAATGCTTGGAAAGAAGTTTACATTCATTCGAAGGTGACCATTATAGATGATGTCTTTACTGTTATCAGTTCCGCTAATCTGAATACCCGTAGTATGCAGGTTGATACGGAATTGGGCATATTTACCGAAAACGGCGCAGTGGCGCGAAAACTGCGCAAAGATCTGTGGAAACTACATACACGCGATCTGCACAAAGCCAATAATGCGGCAGGAAAGTTTGATAATGCGGCGAATCCAGAGGCGATGAATGATCCGAGCGTAGCAATTATGGCTTTTAAACGGTGGCAGATAATAATGGATGAAAATAAAAAACAGATTATAAACGGGAAACCGCCACTGCACCCTCTGTGCGAATTTTTACGCCTGGATCCTAAAGTCTCTCGATTGGATTGACTATTATGCATAAATCCCTCAAATACACCCTGATTGTCTTAGGCTGTCTGGCAGCAATGTTTATTTGGTTTCTCCTTTGGCTGAAATGCAATCCCATCCATATAGGCGGTGCAAACGGTCATGTTAAACCCGCGTATTGCAGCATAGGGGAAAAATGGCAAGAAAAGCAACGGAAGAAAGAAACCCTGAAGACCGTTGAAGAAATCAAAAAGAACCTAGAATTTACCTGCGTGCATGAAAAACGCCCACCTCTGTCCGAGGAAACACAGCAACTCTACAACTACGCGCTGCACCGTGATTTGAACCATATGTGGCCTGGCCAGAGGGAGGACGGTTTTTGGGATGAACTATTGCCCTATTACCGCATTGCTGCCGCCAACGGCGACTATAAGGCAAACATACGGCTGCAGTTCCTGCTCAGCGACGGCTGGACGAAAGTTCCCGATATTGAGGCTGAAACTGAAGTCCACAAATTGTATAAAATGCTGCACAAACAACTTCCAGCTACCGCCTACTATCTGCTCAAAGGCTATATTGAAGACGGCTACGGTGTTAGCGCGCCCCCCGACAGCGAGCTGGCATTTTTACGCAAGGCTGCGGATATGGGCAGCAGGGAGGCGCAATATGCACTGGCGGAAAAAATAGCTTGGCTTGATGACGAACCGACACGGGAGTTCCGACTGGATTTGATGCGCAAGATACACCAATGTGCTTCTGAACAAGGACAGGGGGCTTCTTCTTTAGAACTGGGTAGTCATTTGCAGATTAGTGATAGATTTGATGAAGCAGTAAAGGCCTATCATCAAGGAACAAAAAATGGTAACCATTTGTCTGCACTTATTCTTTCTCATGCATTTAAGGCAGGAAAAGACAAAGGTAGTAACGACTTTTTAGATGTTGAAGCTGATGAAGAACGTGCCCGCCGTTATGACATTATTAATACCTATCTTTCAGATTACGGATTCATGTCGCCGACCGTTCCTGATTTGGATGACATCGTCCCGCTACCGCCGGCACCTTTACCCGCATGGGACGGCAAAATCGCCTTTCAACGCTGGGTGGAGGGAGAAGAACCCCAAAAGCCCTCGGACGAACTGATGAAAAAGCTAGCAGATAAAGTAGGATTGGACATGAAAACGGGGCTACCTTTGCCTGAACAGTCCCAAACTGAAGGCACTAAGGCTTATCCTACCTATCCTTATCAATCGAGCTCGCGTGGACCGAAAACACTTTCTTTGTGGAGCAAGTTAAAAAAACTGATTTCTTAGGTTTAGTTGCTATTTGAAAGTTTTCCAGATCGCAGTTTTGAGGTAAGAAATTTATGAAGTTTTTACGCAACAAATTGAGAAAGAATAGGTTAGGGTGAAAACTCAACGTTTACCAAAGTCGTCTGAAATTTATACATTTCAGACGACCTTTTCAGTTAAAAATAGTAAACCGCTCCGAAACGCGGTAAAATACGCTCCGTTTCCAACACGACGCCTGAATCTGCAGGCTTTTATTATGGACCTTCCCAGTTCGTTTTTACTGAACTTCCCTTCCGGTTTATCCCGAAATACACGATAACCATCCCGCCGAAATGCTTTCCCGCATCCGGCGGGCGGAGCATTTATGAGCATCGAACAAACCCCTCCGAACCTTGAAAACGACGGTATCGAAAGCAACATAGAGCGAGACCTTTGCAAAAATAGTCTGTTAACAAAA
>NZ_KV789585.1:0-10249 GCF_001807625.1 Neisseria sp. HMSC03D10 | reverse complement strand
TGTCCAACTTTTGGGGTGCAGTTCAAACCTGTACCGGTTTTTCAGACGACCTTTTGACTGTTAAGCAAGTTTTACTCGGGAAATTAACGCTCGCTCAATGCCTGCTTCATACGGGTAATCGGTTTGATCAGGTATTGGAAGATGGTTTTTTCGCCGGTTTTAATGTCCACTGTGGCAACCATGCCCGGAATAATCGGCATGTCTTTACCGTTTTTGTCTTTCAGGGCGTTGTTCTCAGTTTGGACGATGACTCGGTAGTAAACTTGGTTGGGGTCGAGCTTCAGATCGTTGGCACGGCTTTGCATGGAGTTGCTGACGGTATCTGCGCCGACAAGGGTAACTTTGCCTTCCAATCCGCCGTAGATGGAGTAGTCATATGCGCTGACTTTGACCAGTGCGGGCTGTCCTGCGCGGACGAAGGCGATGTCTTGCGGACGGATATAGGCTTCGACAAGGAGTTTGTCATCAACGGGAACGATTTGCATGATTTCTTCGCCCGGGTTGACTACGCCGCCGATGGTATTGATTTTGATGTTTTTGACGATGCCGCGCATGGGGGAGCGGATTTGGGAGCGGTCGACCGGGTCGGCGCGCATGGCCATGTTTTCTTTGGATTGCGCCAGCTCGGATTCGGATTGCACCAGTTCGTTGTTGGCATCTGTTCTGTAACGGTTGCGGCGTTCGGCAATTTGCAGGGTCAGATCGCTGGATTCGCGGCGCATTTTGAGGAGTTCGACTTCGGACATAACGCCTTGTGCCACCATAGGTGCAGTAATGGCGATTTCGCGGTCAAGCGCCGCTTTGCTTTGTACCAGACTTTGTACGGCATCGGTCATGGCTTGGCGGCGGGCGTTATATGCGGCGGTTTCGCGGCGGCGGAGTTCGGGGCTGACGCTGTTGGGGAACGTGAGTTTGCCGCCGTAAGCTTCGGCTTTCAGGCGGGCGATAGTGGCCTCGAGGTTTTGGACTTTGGCCTCGCTCTCGCGCAATACGGCAAGGCTGCGCGTATCGTCGAGCTTCAGCAGGATTTGGTCTTTTTCGACCAAATCGCCTTCCTTAACCATCATTTGGGTAATGACGCCGGCGTCCAGGCTTTGGATGACTTGTTCGCGGCTGCTGGGGATGACATTACCGTTGCCGCGGGTTACTTCTTCGACGGTGCTGTTGTATGCCCATACGACGAAGACGACGAGCAGCAGGAAAAACAGGATGATGACCCAAAATTGGCCGCTGTGTTTTTCTTTTTGCAAGGCTGCATTCAAATCGTTAATGAGATGCAGGTCTTTGGATTTAACGTTGTTTTCGCTCATAATGATGAATCTTCGGTATCTGTTTGTTGTTTTCAAAGAGGTCGTCTGAAACGCTTTCTGCTTGTGTTTTCAGACGACCTTTTCCCTTTTCGTCATGCTTGCGCCGCTTCGCCGGGACGTTGGTTTTCCTGCGCTTGTTGTGCTGCTTTGACTTTGTTTTGCTCGTTTTGCATCAGTTTTTGCAACACTAAATCGCGCGGGCCGTCCATAACGACTTTGCCGTTTTCCATTACGATGATACGGTTAACGATTTGCAGCACTTGCGGACGGTGGGTGACCAAGAGCATGGTGCGGTTGCGTCCCCAGTGGGCAATCGCGTTCAATGCCATGCGTTCGGTACCTTGGTCGAGGCTGGTTGTCGGCTCGTCCAAAAGGACAACTTTGGGGTCGCGCAGCGTCATGCGTGCGAGGGCGATGATTTGTTTTTGACCGCCGGACAGACCCAAACCGTCTTCACCCAAAGGCATATCCAAGCCTCTTGGGTGGTTGCGGATGATTTGGTCCAGACCGAAACGTTTGAGTGCGGTCAGCAGGTCTTGGTCGGTCGAATAGCTGTCGGTACGCGCCAAGTCCATGTTTTCGCGCAATGTACCCAAGAAAAGGCGTGGAGATTGGCTGAACAGGAGGACTTGGTTCCGCAGGAAATTCGGATCAAGTTGGCGCATATCGACGCCGTCGAGGGTTACGTTGCCTTTTTCGGTGTCGTACAGACCGCTCGCCAGCTTCAGCATGGTACTTTTACCGCTGCCGATACGTCCGAGGATACCGACTTTTTCACCGGGTCGGATGTTGATGCGCAACTCGTCAACTGCGTTGTTGCTTTCGTTTTTGTATTTGAACGTTACGTTTTCAAAGGCGATATTGCCTTGAACGTTATCCAATGTAATGTATTTGCGTTCGGGACTGCGTTCGATCGGACGGGAAACAATGTCGTTCACGCCTCTTAACGCCAGCTTCGCCTGTTGGAAGCGGGTAGCAAGGCCGGCAACTTGAGCCAACGGCGCCAACGCGCGGCCGGACAGGATGACGGAGGCAATCAGCGCACCCATGGTAATCCGTTCCGCATGGTTGTCGGCATGAATCAGATAGGTACCGACAACGACCAAAAAGACAGTATTGAGCTGCTGCATGGCAACGGCGAAGTTGACCATGAAGTTGCTGGTGTCTTTTACTTTGATAGATGAAGCGGAGGTTTTGGCGGTGTACTCGTCCCAACGTTGTTGCGCCCATGAAGTCGCATTGTTGGTTTTCAGGGTTTCGATACCTTCAATGGCTTCTACGGCAAGGCCTGAACGTTGCGAACTTTCTTTCATGGATTCGTTAATGTGGCGCGACAAGGGGCGTTGGACGATGAAGCCGACAATGACGACAATCGGAATGATGGCCAAAGGAACCAAAGCCAATTTGCCACCGACTATCGAAATAACAAAGATAAACAGCAATAGGAACGGCAAGTCCACCAAAGTCAACAGGCTCGCGCTGGTCATGAATTCGCGTACGGATTCAAATTCGCGCAGGTTGTTGGCGTATGAACCGGACGAAGCGGGACGGTCGGCAAGGCGCAATGCCATCACGCGACGGAACAAGGCAGAGCTGATAATCAGGTCGGCCTTTTTACCGGCGATGTCGGTCAAATGGCCGCGTATCATCTTAGCGGCAAATTCGAACAAAATGGCGAGGACAACACCAATACTCAAAACCCACAGGGTTTCATAGGCTTGGTTGGGAATGACGCGGTCGTAAACGTTCATGACATACAACGAGCTGACCAAGGCGAGGAAGTTGATGATGACGGTCGCCAAAATCACTTGATAGTAATAGCTGCGGAAACGCCAAATGACTTTCCAAAACCATGCTTTGGGGAGGTGGTATTCGGGCAGTTCGGAACGCGTGTCCGCCGCCATTTTGGGCTTGATAAACCAGCAGTAACCCAGATACAGACCGGAAAGCTGGTCATGATCAAGCTGCTGCTCCAAGCCATCTACCTGACGGATATGATATTTCCTGTTCCGACCCGAACCTTCGATATTGGTAATGACGGCAGCCTCTTCATTGTGAAGAATGATCATCACAGGAACGGCAAGCGATGGAATGTCTTCCAGATTGCGCTTGGACAATGTGTTTTCGAAGCCGTGGCTGCGCAAGACTTCGACGAGGGAATGATAGTTGACATTGAGTTTTTTATCCCGCACCACCTCTGCCGTCAGCGCGGCTTCTGACACAGGCGCCCCTAAGAGACGGGTAACCAACACAATATGTTCGATGATTGCTTTCATGATAATTCGCGTAATGAGTAATGATGTTAAGATTTTATGTTATTGCTTCAAGCCTGCCCAATTCGCCATTTGCGCCTGCGCAGCCAGATAATCCAATGCGGCATCGCGGAAGTCGTTGCGCGCCGAAATGTTTTCCTGCTCAATGCTGGACAATTCGTTGTATGCGCCCAAAACGTCGGTCAGCGTGCGGCGGGCAATTTTGAATTGCAGCTCGTAAGTTTTAACCACATCTTTTTGAGCGGCAATATGTTGTGCGGCAATATCGGCACGGCGTTCGCTCTCGCGCATGTCGATTTCGGCGGTTTGGGTTTTTTCGGTGATGTCGCGCATAATTTGCTCGGATTTCGATTCGGCGGCAATCAGGGCATCGGCATTTTTCTGCACATTATGGCGCGCGGCAACGTCTAAGACATTCCATGCCACATTTAAATAAAGCTGTCTGTTGTCGCGGTTCGCATTACCTTCCAGATTCACGGCGGGCAGGCGCTCTGCTTTGGAAACGTCCAAATCTGCCTTCACGCTGTCGCGTTCTGCCACCTGCGCCCGATAGGAAGGATTAGTATTGTTATCGGCGGTTTTGAAACGGCGGACCAATGATTCCGCGCTGTCGTTGGCAAACGGATCTTCCAAATCCTCTGCCGTCAACTGCCGTCCGGTATAGCGGGACAGACGGCTCAACGCCAATTCCATCGTGCGTTGTTGTTGCGCGATGGATGATTCGACCTGCAACAGGCGCGCACGCGCTTCAATGAGTTCGGAACGGCGGCCGCTATCGTATTTCACGATAATATTCAAATCTTTCAGAAGATTATTGTGGCGGACCAAGCTCTGACGGTTGATGCGCAGGATTTCTTTCGCGCGCAATGCGGTCAAATAGAGTTTGCCGATGTCGCTGCCCAGACGTTCCTGATTTTCGAAATAACGATGATGGTAGTATTGCTCTCTGTTTTTATCGCGCCGTACCGCCGCATTGATGGCGCCCCATGAATATACATTCAAAGTTCCGCGTATGCCGACACCGTCATTCATATCGTTGCTGGAATATTTGTTTTTCTGCGCCAAAACTTTGGTACCTGTCAGCGTCAATACGGGATAATGGCGCGCACGGGTCGCCTTCGTCGTACTTTTGGCCGAATCTTCGGTTGCTTTCGCTTCCCTCACAATCGGGTCGGACACCATGGCATCCCTTAAAATAGCCTGCAAAGGGTAAGCCTGCGCCGTTGCCGCGCATACTGCCGCGCACACCACGGCAGCAATTTGCCCGGTGCGGAAAACGGATGTTTTGGGACGATTCAAAAAAGTTTTTTTCTTCATATTATTCACAACAATACGGTTCGTCATTTATCAGATTGGCATAGGGGTTGCCTGTTGCAAATCAATTCTTTGAGCATATTATCATTAATCGGAATCCCTGTTTTCAGATTGCGATAAAAGGTAGTTATCTGCTCCTGAAAGTAACATGGATGATATTCCTACTATTGCTAAATCACGACACCGTATTAAAAACGAGCAAAAGGTCGTCTGAAAACGACCTCCTGTTTACAGATGTCCGCCAATGATTTGCAACATTTGCGCCAGCACTTTCGGATTGGCTGCCACAATATCGCCGCTTTCCAGCCAGCCTTCATTGCCGGACATATCGGTAACGATACCACCTGCTTCCTGCACAATCAGCGCACCTGCGGCAATATCCCAAGGCTTGAGGTTGAACTCGAAGAAACCGTCCAAACGGCCAGCCGCCACGGCGCACAAATCCAACGAAGCCGCGCCTTCTCTGCGCCCTCCGGCCGTTTTCGCCAAAAAGTCCTTCAAAATAGCCAGATACTTATCCATCATACTTTGATCGACAACAGGGAAGCCTGTACCGATCAAGCAGCGGTTCAACTCAATGCGGGAAGAAACGCGGATACGGCGGTCGTTGAGCAACGCGCCTTTGCCGCGTGAAGCCATGTAAACATCGTTGCGTTCAGGTGCGTACACCAAAGCTTCCTGCAACACGCCTTTGTGCAGCAGCGCCATGGAAATCGCGTATTGGGGATGGCCGTGTAAGAAGTTGGTCGTGCCGTCGAGCGGATCGATAATCCATTCGTATTCCGCAGAGGCTTTGCCGTGAGAACCGCCTTCTTCGCAAGTGATTTTGTGATGCGGATAGGCCTCTTTGAGCGCTTCCACCAAAATCATCTCGGAATTGCGGTCAACGTCGGAAACGAAATCGTTGAATGCCTTGCTGTCAACTTTGACGGCATCCAGATTGCCGCTTGCGCGGATCATCATCTGCCCGGCTTTACGGGCGGCTTTGAAAGCGGTATTTAAAAACGGATTCATGGGTTTTCTTTCTAAATCAGGTAAAATACCGTCCGGCGCATCTGCACCGGACGCAACGTTTGTACGTTTCCGACGTTGTTAAAGAACATTTCAGACGACCTCTCAAGCTCCAAGGCGAAAGGTCGTCTGAAAACAAAAAGATGGCGTATTATACCCGATTCCCGAACAAACCGAAAACAAAACATGACTTCAGCCAAGCCCGAATTGCCCGACTATCTCGGCAACATCCGCATCATCCTCACCCGCACCAGCCATCCCGCCAATATCGGCTCCGCCGCCCGCGCCATGAAAACCATGGGGCTGCACAAACTCACCATCGTCGCCCCGAATTTGATGTCCACGCCGATGACCGAGCAGCCGCCCGTTTTCAACCCCGAAAACCCGCAAGATTTCCAACTGCCGGAGGAAAGTTTCATCCTCGCTTCCGGCGCGGCAGACGTATTGCACAACGCCGTAATTGCCGCCACGCTCGACGAAGCCCTCGCCGACACCACGCTCGCCTGCGCCCTTACCAGCCGCCGCCGCGAAATCACCGCCCCGCTGCAAACCCCGCGCGAACTGGTTCCCGAATTATTGCAGGCGGCACAACGCGGAGAACAAGTTGCCCTCGTCTTCGGCAACGAAACCTTCGGCTTGAGCATCGAAGAAGTGCAGGCATGCAACCGTCTGATGACCATCAACGGCAACCCCGACTATTTCTCGCTCAACCTCGCCCAAGCCGTTCAGGTCGTGTGTTACGAAATCTTCAGTCAGACCGATATGCCCATGACCCACCTGCAACAGGAAGACCACGCCGCCACCCACGAACAAATCAAAGGCATGGTCGCCCACATGGAAAACGTCATGGACGATATCGGCTTCTTCAACCGCCGCAACAGCGAACGCCTGATGCGCCGTATGCAAAGCCTGTTCGGCCGCGCTAACACGCAAACCGAAGACATCGACATCCTGCGCGGCTTTTTCAATACCGTCAGCCATCGCTTGAAGAAGAAAGACTGAAAAGGTCGTCTGAAAACCTTCAATCAAGTTTTCAGACGATCTCAGCCAAACTATCAACCAGATACAGCCATGAACTACGCCCTAGATGCCCTATGGTGGAAACTCACCACCCCGACCGTCCGCGACCTCGCCACCCTGCTGACCGCCCCTCCGCTTTGGCAAAGCGGTTGCGAATTGAGCGTCCGCGAGCTATTGGGCGAACGCGGCTTCCGCTATCTTTTGGATTTGGACGACAATCCCACCCCCTTAGACGACTATCTCGCCGAACACGCCCCCTTCGGCAACCGACTCGGCATCTACGCCGAACGCCTGCTCGCATTTTGGTTCACCCACGCACCGCATACCGAATTGCACGCCTATAACCTGCCCGTGTTTTCAGACGACCTCACGCAAGGCGCCGCCGATTTCATCGCCTCCATCAACGGCAAACCCTATCATATCGAACTGACCTGCAAATATTACGGCAGCGGCAGCGGCAAATCCGCAGACCTGTGCGGACTCAATCCCAAAGACACCCTCGCCGCCAAAGCCGCCAAACTGCCCCGCCAACTCACCCTGCTTCAATCCCCCGAAGGCAGCGAAACCCTGCGGCAAAACCGCCTCCCCGACGCGCCGCACCCCGCCTCAATCATACGCGGCATCGGCTTTTTCCCCGTCGGCGCAGATTCTGCCGAAGCCCCGCTGAACCCATACTGCTGGCGCGGCGTCTTTATCCGAGACTGGTCGGCATATCCGACCACAGAGGGCGCACGCTACCACCTCATCGACCGCATGGCATACCTTGCCCCTGCCCGCGTCGCCGAGGCGCAAACCCTGTCCGACCGAGACGTCCGCCAAATCGAAAGCGGCTTAATCGCCAAACTTGAATTGCGCCCCGACGGCTTTTGGCATGAAATCGAACGCATCATGAAAGTTGCTTGAATCCAAAGCATCCACGCCTACAAACCATATAGCAAACATACTTAACTTTAAATACAGAATGTCATGGAATTCCGTCATTCCCGGTAAGTTGCGTATCGAAAATAAAGTCATTTAGCTATATTTTCCAAATTGCCGATACAAAAAGGTCGTCTGAAACCTTTTATCTAAAATAAAGGTTTCAGACGACCTTATCTGTCAGACTGAGGATTGTCCCGCCCTACTCTTTCTTACCGGCCAAACCGATTTCCTGAGTTTTACCCCCGTCGTTGATTTTAGCCTTACCGGCAATTTCTTCGGCTTTACTGCCGAAAAGCTTCAGCTCGTAACTACCTTTTTCCACACCGTCCTTCATAGCCTTGCCGCTCAAGCCTGAGCCGTTGCCCATGGCTTGGATGTCGGTTTTCGCCAATTCGACGTTATAGCCGCTATGCATTCCGCTGATGCTTCCGCTGCCTTGTTTCTTCTCAAAATCAACCGTATAAGACAAACGCCCGCTGCGGTCGTCGCCGTTGAACGCGATACCTTTGTAGTTTATTTGCCCCAATTTAGGCAGATTACCGAAAGCAATGTCCTGCCCCTGAATTTCGTTAACATGAAAATCGAATGCCTCGGAACGCGCTCCATCTGACGGATTGGTTTTCTGCTTTGCCAAAGTGGCGGCAACGATAGAATGGCTTTGTTTATACACCAAGAAATCACCGCGTTCCAATTCGATAAGTTGTCCGTTTACATTGATTTTTTTCACATAGTCAAAATCGGAAACACGGTCGTTTTTCAGATAACCCGTATCCAAAACCCCTCCTTTTTTCAGGGTTTGGGTTTTACCGCCCCTGTCGGTCAACTCCAATATGCCGCCATCGGGAACAGATTCGGAAACAGTCAGTTGCTTCCAATCTTTTGCATTAGGATCAAACGGCTTGGTCAGCCCGTCCGCCAAGCTGCTGCCTGCGCTGCTGCAAGCGGACAAAATGCAGGTGGCAGCCAAAACCGCCAATAAAGATTTCGCTTTCATTCGTTTCCTTTCATTATCGTGATTCATGACTATTGTGTCTCCGTATTTCGGTGGCAATGTCTGCAAACAAAATCCGTCCGAATTTTCGGATACACTCCGTAAGTTATAATATAACGGTTTTATGATGATATTCATGACTTAAATCAAAATAAATATACTGCATTATATCAATCCTCTTCCCTGCTTTTCTTGCCATTGCTTCCGCCCTGACCGGCAAACGGCTTATGTGCTTATTTTTCCACTACAATCCGCTACAAAGCAAACAGGTCGTCTGAAATTTGACGGCACTCTGCCTTGGTGCTATTAATAATTCCTATTTACAAACAAACAGGAACAAACATGAAAAAAGTTGGTAATAAAGTAGTGGTTGTAGGCTTGGGCGCGGTCGGTGTCAGCTACGCCTATTCCATGCTCAACCAAGCCTTGTGCGACGACATGGTTTTAATCGACATCAACCGCACGCGCGCGGAAGGCGAAGCGCGCGACTTCCGCCACGGAATGCCCTATGCCGCCTCGCCCGCGCGTATTTACGTCGGCGATTACGATGATTGTTCGGATGCGGACATCGTGTGTATTTGCGCCGGCGCGGCGCAGGCTCCCGGCGAAACCCGTTTGGACTTAATCGACAAAAACCTGCGCATCTTCCGCGACATCGTTTCGAAAGTCATGGCTTCGGGCTTTGACGGTATCTTCTTGGTCGCCTCCAATCCTGTGGACGTACTATCTTATGCCGTTTTGCGCTTTTCAGGGCTGCCCAAAGAGCGCGTTATCGGCTCGGGCACTATCCTTGACTCCGCCCGTTTCCGAGTTTGTTTAGGCAACGAATTCGACGTCGCGCCTTGGAGCGTCGATGCCATGATGATCGGCGAACACGGCGACAGCATCATTGCGCTTTGGAGTACCGCCAACATCGCCGGTATGTCCGTTCAGAAGATGTTGGAACAATCAGAAGACGGGCAGGCGCGTATGGACAAAATCTATACCACCGTGCGCAATGCTGCCTACGAAGTCATCGCCGCCAAAGGCTCAACCAGCCACGGCATCGGCATGGGCTTGAGCCGCATCTCCAACGCCATCCTACACAATCAAGGCGTCGTGCTGCCCGTCTCCACCCTGCTTGAAGGCGAGTTCGGACAAAACGGCGTGTATATCGGCGTACCGACCGTCGTCAACCGCCAAGGCGCGGTCCGCATCATCGACCTGCAACTTTCAGACGACGAAGCCGAACGATTTGCCCGCTCGGCGGAGCTGTTGAAAAGCTATCAACGCAAAGTCGATGAAATGGTCGGATAAAGAGATAATCTTTGAATAAAACGTCGTCTGAAAACTGGAAGTTTGGTTTTCAGACGACGTTTTTTATTCACAAACCTAAGCTGTAGAAATCAGTAGCGTTGTTTACAGTATTT
>NZ_KV789584.1:4476-5032 GCF_001807625.1 Neisseria sp. HMSC03D10 | reverse complement strand
GGGGCCAGTTCAGTTTTCAGACGACCTTTTTGCTTTGCCCTATCCGTTACCAGCCGCTCGTAGCGTGGGTTCTACCCACGAATAAACAGAGATGATTGGATTCGGATGTTCGGACGGCAGGTCGTGGACAAAGCCCACGCTACGGGTTGGCTTATTCTGAATTTGTGTCCACTTGACGAATGGTCGTCTGAAAACTGGAATTCCCAATTTTTCAGACGACCTTTTGATTCTTTATCCCATCCTTCCAACCGTTTCCCATACTGAATTCAAAAATACTCACACCATCATTCCCGCGCAGGCGGGAATCCACTTTTGAATTTTGGAAACTGTTTTTCAAATATCTGCTTCTTAAAGTTTCCGATGGATTCCCGCCTGCGCAGGAATGACGGCAGATGATGCTGTATCAAAAATTCAGCCTCCCGTAGCGTAGGTTCTAACCACGGAATGAACAGGGAGGATTGGATTCGGATATTCGGACGGTAGGTCGTGGGCGAAGCCCACGCTACGATTTGCTGCAACGGCAATTTGTTCCTTCCCCCGTCTGGCGGGGGAAGGT
>NZ_KV789584.1:0-4456 GCF_001807625.1 Neisseria sp. HMSC03D10 | reverse complement strand
AGGTTAGGATGGGGGTGGTTTTGTGTGTTTAGGTAAAATCAAATTCGTGCAAGCCGTAGAACCTACCTTCTCCCGCCAGACGGGAGAGCCAGCCGCCCGTAGCGTGGGTTCTACCCACGGAATGAAAAGAGAGGATTAGATTCGGATGTTCGGATGGAAGGTCGTGGGCGAAGCCCACGCTACGGGTTAGCTTATTCTGAATTTGTGCCCATTTGACGGAAAGGTCGTCTGAAAACCGGAATACTTGGTTTTCAGACGACCTTTTTCAGGGAGAGTTTGACGCATAAAACCTATGCACCGTCAGGTTTCAGACGACCTGTGTTCACGCGCTGAGCAGGCTTTGGGCGAGGAAGCCGCCTTTTTCTACACCGGGGAGGATGAAGAAATAGCCGCCGCCGAAGGGGCTGATGTATTCTTCCAGCGGTTCGCCGTTGAGCAGGTTTTGGACGAAGATGAAGCCGTCGGCGAGGTTGGCTTGGTAGCAGATGAAAATCAGGCCGACGTCAAGCTGGCCGTTGGCGGCGAGGCCGCGGGAGTAGTTGAAGGCGCGGCGGTAGAGCAGGTGTTTTTTCATGAACTCGGGGTCGCGCGGGTTGGCGAGCCTCATGTGGCTGTCTTTGGGGGTGGTCTTGCCGTCGGGGTCTTTGGCGAAGTCGGCGGTGTCGCTCTCTTTTTTGCCGTCCATGGGGGCACCGCTGTATTTGCGGCGGCCGAAGATTTCGGTTTGTTCCTGCAAGGGGGTTCTGTCCCAGAATTCGACGAAGTGGCGGATGAGGCGGACGGCTTGGTAGCTGCCGTTTTTCGCCCAGGCGGGTTCGTCTTGGCTGTTGGCGGCGATGCCTGTCCAGAGGACTTGGTCGGCAATTTTGGGATCGGATACGTCGGGGTTGCCGGAGCCGTCGCGGAAGCCTAAGAGGTTGCGGGCGGCGATGGCGCCGGGTTCGGCTTTGGGCAGCCAGCCGTCTATGCTCCAGCGGATGACGGCGGTTTGGGCGGTGTTTTTGATGATGTCGCGCAGGGCGGCTTGGCAGGTTTCGGGGGTGAAGGCGCAGATTTGGAGGCTGAGGTCGCCGTCGCACCATGATTTTTGGAGGCGGTCGTTGGGGAAGTCGCGCATTTCTTGGAGGTGGCGGGGTTTTTTGTCTTTGAGTCCGAAGCGGTCGTCAAAGAGGCTGCTGCCGACGCCGACGGTGATGGTGAGGCCGTCGGGGCGGAATGTTTTGCCGAGCAGGCCGCTGCCTGCGGGGGGGAGTTTTTCGTCGCCGTCTTGGTATTCGCCGCCTTGGGTGAGGAATTCGATGCGGGCGGTGAGGGTGCGGAAGAGGTTTTCGAGTTGTTTGGGGTCTTTGGCGGTTACGTCGAAGGCGCACATGATGCCGAAGAGCTGGTGCGGGGTGGTGATGCCGGCCTGGTGGGTGCCGTAGCAGGGGTAGGCTTGCGGGGAGTGTTCGTTGTTGCGGGTCTCGGCGGCGGTTTCGCCTTGTTGTTTGCCGGCGAACCAGCCTGCCGCGCCGGCTGCGCCTGCGGCAAGGACGGTTTTGAATAGGGTGCGTTTGGTCGGTTGGGCGGGTTGTGAGTTGTCTTGGCTCATGGTGGAGTCCTTTGCGGGGATTCGGGCTGCGGTATGTACGCGGTTGTTTTGTTTAAGTTTGCTATTTTGAATTTTCAGACGACGTTTAAGGTCGTCTGAAAACTTTGAATCATCGATCAATCGAATAAACGGTAAGGGATGCGCGATTTCCGCGTGCGTGGCTGCGCCACACACCCTACCTGTTCTTCTACCGGAGGATTAGCGGACCTCCGAAATGCTTGCATTTGGGGCAAACCAAACTTTCTCAGAAATCTAATCTTGGAACGGCGATACAGCTAACCCGTTTAATTTTTGATACGGCTGTCAGCAGGGCAGGTTGGGTTGGCAAACCCGACCCAGCCTACGATTTCTGTATTCGGGTTTTTCGCGGGCAAAGCCCACGCTACAACAGTTCCCTTTCGGTGGAGAGGGCATCAGCGATTAGTTTTCAGACGACCCCTTGTATCTCAAAAGGTCGTCTGAAACGGGCGGGTCAAGTTTATTTGAGGCCCAGTGTGCCGCGCAGTTGGCTCAGGTCTTCGGCAAGGGCGTTAATCGGTGCCTGAAGGGTTTTGCGGTCTTCGTCGCTGAGTTTGTCGTAGGTTTCAAAGCCGTCTTTGGTTTTGTATTTGGCGAGGATGTCGGTGACTTGTTTGAAGTTGGCATCGACTTTCTCGAGCAGGGCTTTGTTTTTCTCGGCAATCATCGGACGGAAGAGTTCGACGATTTTTTGCGCGCCTTCGATGTTGGCTTGGAAGTCGCTCAAGTCGGTGTGGCTGTAACGGTCTTCTTCGCCGCTGATTTTGCTGCCGGCAACTTCTTCAATCAACACTGCCGCGCCGCCGACGACTTTGTTCGGCGGGAAGGAGAGGGCGTCGATTTCTTTTTGCAGGGCTTCAACGTCTTTCATGAGTTTGTCGGCAATGTCTTTCACGCCGGAGACGTCTTTTTTGACCCACAGGGCGTGTTCGATGCGGTGGAAGCCGGTGAAGGCCGCGTCTTCGGTTTTGTCTTTGAAGTCGTCCTCACGCGCGTCGATGGCGGGGTCGAGTTCGTTGAAGAGTTCGGCAATCGGCTCGATGCGTTCGTAGTGGGTGCGGGCGGCGGCAAACTGGGATTTGGCTTTTTCGATGTCGCCCGCTTTGACGGCGTCGGTGAAGGCTTTGGTTTTGGCAACCAGCTCTTTGGCTTCGCCTTGGACGTAAACTTTATAGTCGGCAAGCGGTTTGGCAAGTTTTTCCAAATCGGCTTCGTTGCCGGTGTCTTTAAAGCCGCTGTCGGTTACCACCAACTTGCCGCGCGGGTTGGTCAAAAGGCCGCAAGTCATTTCGTATTCGCCCGGCAGCAGGGTAACGGTCATTTTGTCGGAAAGTCCGGGGGCGATGTTTTCGCGCTCGTCGACCACCATCACGCCTTTGAGGATTTCCCATTCGAGCTTGCGGCCGCTGTTGTTTTTGATGTTGAACACGACTTGTCCGCTCGGTACGGTCAGTTCCATCGGTTCGCAGGCGGTGTCGTTCACGCCGATGTTGACGGTGCCGTCGGCATTCGCGCTTGATGCACCTGACGCGGCAGGCGCGGATTTTTCCGCTTCGGGCGGCTGACACGCGGTCAGACCCAAAGCCAGCATCACGGATAAAGCAGTTATATTGAGTTTTTTCATTTCAAACCTCTTTGGCATGTTGATAAGAATGGGATACGGAATTTTTAAGCGCCACTAATGGCTTTCAGACGACCTCTGCACCGCGGCGGGCCTGCTGCCGTGCAGAAACCAAATCATGACCGGAACCAAATACAGCAGCCACGCCAGCACCTCGCCCTGCGTCGGGTGGTCGGTATAGCCGAAGAAGCCGCCGAGCAGCACGCCCAGCGGGCTGTCTTCATGCAGGTATTTGGAAGAATCAAACACCACCTCTTGCAGGTGGTTCCACACGCCCGCCTCATGCAGCGCGCGCAGCGAACCGGCCACCAAACCGGCGGCCACCACAATCAAAAACGCGCCCGTCCAGCGGAAAAACTTCGCCAGATTCAGACGCATACCGCCCTGATAAATCAGCGCGCCGATGACCACTGCGGCCAGCAGCCCCAATACCGCGCCGACGGGCATAGACCAAGTCGGACTCTGCTGAAACACCGCCAAGAGGAAAAACACACTCTCCAGCCCCTCACGTGCCACAGCCAGAAAAGCCATGCCGACCAAAGCCCAGCCTTGGCCGTTGCCGCGGTTTAAGGCCGTCTGAACCGAATCCTGAAGCTGCTGCTTCATCGAACGGGCGGCTTTTTTCATCCATAAAATCATATAAGTCAGCATCGCCACCGCCACCAAACCGATAACGCCGACCACAAATTCCTGCTCCTTCTGCGGAATCTCGCCCGTTGCCGAATGGATGCCGTATCCGATGCCCAGACACATCAGCGCAGCCAAAGCCACACCCAGCCACACCTTAGGCATCAGCCGCGAATGTCCCGACTGTTTCAAAAAACCGGCGACGATGCCCACAATCAGGGCGGCCTCGATGCCCTCGCGCAACATAATCAGAAAAGCAATCAACATATATAAAACAAACCTTAAAACTAAATATCCAAAACTAAACCATTTATTCTTTTACCCAAGCCGTTTCACCCGCCGCCTTATCTATTCTATTCGGCTGCAATAAATCCTCTCCAAGAAAATTCAGACGACCTTATGCCTAAATATTTATAAACCGATAATTAAACAAATGCAAATAATTTTTATTTTTAAGTAATAAACACCGTTACGAATGTTAACAAGGAAATGACGAAAGTATCGGATAAACGTACTTTTCCAGCCCGTCTCCCAACAGCCGATACGGCAGTCAAAATATATTCCCGCCCTTAGAGCGTGTTCATAGTCTTCGTAGCAGG
>NZ_KV789583.1:0-6481 GCF_001807625.1 Neisseria sp. HMSC03D10 | reverse complement strand
TGTCCTATTTTGATTTTAATTGACTATATTTTTTATCTTTGATTTTTGCTTCCAACATTTTAATTTTATCCATCAACCATTTATCCTTCAAAATCTCATTCGATTTTTTATAATAAGTTAACGCTTTTTCATCATCTTGTAGCATACCGAGCCCATATTCATAGAATTCAGCCATCGCAATCAAAGCGTCTTCATGATTTAAGGCAACACCTTTTTTCACATAATAAAGCGCTTGGTCATATTCTTTTTTTCCAACATAATAGTTTGCCAGTTTAAGTATAGCTGAAATATGCTGATTCTCCGCTGCCTTTTCTACCCAATAAAGTATGTTTTTCTTATCTTCTTTTTCGGTATAAACGGCATCGCCTAGTAGATATTGTGCTTCGGCATTATTTTTCTCAGCTGCTTGTAATAAATAGGTTTCAGCCTTATCCAAATCATGCAACTCTTCAAGATAAATTTTTCCTAATTCTTCTAAGGCGACTGCATTACCTTGCTGAGCCGCCAATTCATAGTAATGAATCGCTTTATCTAAATCGACAGGCATTCCATTTAAGCCGTAATAATATTCATTGGCAAGGAATATTACATAATGCAAATCGCCTTTATTTTGTGCCTCTGTCATGGCTTTTAATGCTTCTTGTTTCAGCGTGCGATATTTAGCCTCATTTTTAGCTAACCACCAATTTGCTAAAGCATATTTGGCAATTTCACTCCCTTCAGCCACTGCTTCTTGCGCATATTGAAGAGCCTTATCCCGCTGGCCTTGTTGCAAGAAATTTAATGAAAGGAAAAATTTTGCCTCCAGATTGCCTTTAAGTGCAGCTTGCTCAAAATGCGCATTCGCTTTTTGGCGATCCATGATAGTTGAAAGCCCATATTGATAATCGAATCCTTGCTCGAAATCTTGATTCGCAAGAGATAACAGCTTTTCAGGCTTATTCACTTTTTCACTCAATGAATTAAATAATGTTTTAAACATAGGCGTTTGATTATGCTCTGTTAAATAAACTTTCACATTTTCAGAAAGATTTAGCGATAAATTTAATGCTATTGAAGCAATTATCGTAGCAATTGGGTATGTCATGATTGGTTATGTTGACGGAAGCTAGTACGATCACAAGCGGTCAAATTTCTATTCTATTTTGCAAAATTCTCATGAAATCTAACCGCTCAATTTTCAATTTTACTGGATACAGGTTTAAAAGAGTATAAGGCCTTACAATCAGACGGCCACGCCTGCCAGTTTTCCAATAAATCCGGTTATCACCAACGCCGCCACACCCCACAGGCACACGCGCAAGACGGCGGGGGTGACGGGTGCGCCGCCGAGTTTGGCGGAGGCGTAACCCAGCGCGGCGAGTCCGAACAAAGTGGTTGCCGCCAGCGTAGGGATCAGGGCGGCGGGGGCGGTCAGCGCGACCAGCAGCGGCAGTATCGAGCCGGCGCAGAACGAACCGGCGGAGGCAAGCGCGGCCTGCATGGGCTTGGCGGCGGAGGTTTCGGTGATGCCGATTTCGTCGCGGGCATGGGCGGAGAGCGCGTCGTGTTCCATCAATGCCTGTGCGACTTCGGTGGCAAGCGCGTCGGACAAACCGCGGCGGCGGTAGATTTCGGTCAGTTCTGCCAGCTCGGCATCGGGGTTGGCTTCCAATTCGTAGCGTTCTTTGTGCAAATCGGCTTTTTCCGTGTCAGACTGGCTGGATACGGAAACGTATTCCCCCGCCGCCATCGAAACCGCGCCGCCGATCAGGGCGGAAACGCCCGTCAGCAGCAGGGTTTGGAAATCGGGGGCGGCGGCCGCGACGCCCGTCAGCAGCGAAGCGGTGGAAATTAGGCCGTCGTTCGCGCCCAATACGCTTGCGCGCAGCCAGTTGTTGCGGTTGCTGAAATGGCGTTCGCTGTGTTGTGAATACATGGAAGTGTTCCGGCGGTGTTTTGCGCTATGGTAGCACCGTATCTGTTTATCGGGCGGCGTAATCATGTGTTTGCACGCTGAAAATCCGTCCACACTTGATAATCATTGTCGCTTAAACGGGTTTGTGGTATAAATCCTAGAAATTTAGCTCTAAACTCTAATAACTGCCGATTAACCGAGAATCATGATGACACACACCGAATCAAGCGCGCAGCCGTCAACTATGGACACGGCTGCTTTTTTAAAGCATATCGAATCCGCATTCCGCCGCATTTTTTCAGACGACCTCAATCTCATGCAATACCTGCCCGAAGACAAATGGCTTGCCTTGAAGCAGGCGGGTTTGCTGTTGCCCTTCCTCGACAAAAAACACGGCGGCCGCAAGGGCAGCCAGTTTGAAATCCAAGAAGTCCTGCGGATTGCGGGGCATTATGGCGTACCCGTTACCCTGCGTACCGGCATCGAAGGCGCGCTGGTATTGCAGCCTCTGCAAGAGTTTGGCGACGAAGCGCAAGTCGCGCAAGGTTTGGAGATGGTTTTCAAAGGCGAGGGTGGTGGTTTGGGTATTACCGAACCCGAAACCTCCGGCGCGGCGATTGCCCGCGAAATGCAGTCCTACTACGAATACATCGACGAACAAACGATTTACGTCAACGCCGCGAAATATTGGCAGGGCAACTCGCAGAGCGACTTCCTCCTCGTCGCCGCCAAAGAGCGCAAAAACGGTAAACTCTCCAAAGTCATCAACCTGCTGCTCGTTCCCAAACAATACATCCGCTACGAAGCCCTCGCATCCGAAGGTCTGCGCGCCGTCCGTTACGCCGTCAACCGCATTGATGCCGAAATGCCCGCATCCGCCGTCATGAAACTCTCGCAGAGCGACGCCGCCGGTTTGCGCGCGTTCCAAAACATCTTTATCCGCAGCCGCCTGCAACTGATCGGCATGACGCACGGCATCATGGAATATATCCTTGACAACCTGAACCGATATGTCCGCCACGACATCAAATTCGTTGATTACGAACGCCGCGAAATCCAACGCCGCCATCAGGTTTCCGAGATTCTTTACCACTACGTCTGCCATTGCGTTTCGCCCGTTGCCCCCGTCGCCCATCAACTGATGGAGGCAAACATCATCAAAACCCTCGCCACGGAATACACTTACGCCGCCGCGCAAATGTTGCAAAAACTCTTAGGTGCGAAGGGTTTTGAACGCGGACACACCGCCAGCAATATCGCTATCGACATCCGCCCCTTCACTATCTTCGAAGGTCCGAACGATATGCTTTATGCCGAAATTTACGACCAGTTCGTCCGCGCCACCGCCGAAGAAAAAGAAGCAGGCATTAAGTTGGACAAAAACCAAACCCTGCTCGATCGTCTGCAAACCGACGCCCGCTTTGCCGCCGTTGCGCGCGACTACACTTTACCCGAAGACATCCGCAGCTTCCTGCAGGAACGCACCCTGACCGACGCCTGCGCCTTGCAAAAAGTCTTTATCGGCAAAATCATCGCCCGACTCTTCGTTTTCGTACAGACGGAACACGAAGACACCGCAGCTTTCCTGCTGAACGACATCCGCAAAGATATATTGGATTGCCGATATTGTGGTTGATATTTTCAACAAAACATAAGAAATTAAATAAAGGGACTGCCCTAGATAACGAGGACAGTCCCAAGAACAACTCCGATTGAGTAATTTATTAAACTATTCTTTTAGTTGAAACAGAAAAACGTTGTAAAAAAAATCAGCCCGATGTATGCAATCATCGGGCTTCCATGCTCAAAAAGTCTTTTGAACCGCTTAAAAAACAAGTTTTTCTATTCTATTTTCATTCTTCACCCAATTGGTCAATAGCTTCTGCAATCCTGGTAAATCTTTGCGTTCTATCAATTCAATCTGAGCGCCTTTAGCCCTGTCTCGTATTGGATTGATATCACCAGGTTCACCAGTTTCACGGTAAGAAATTAGAGCAGCCCGCGTTTTCAGTCCCCCTAATTTTTTTAGCGTTTCCAGTTTATAAAGGGCGTTATCAGCTTCTTTTTTATTGCTTGAAAAATTAGCAGTTTTACATTCCAGTACATGCAAAACATTATTAGCTAACACTACTACATCTAATTCATTATGTTGATTAGTATTTTCATCTGAATTTTCAATCTGTACATTTAAAGCAACATCTTGAACCCCTGGAATTTTGCGGATGACATCAAATACATAATCTTCAAACCAACCTCCAGCAACATACTTCTTAGTCTCTAAATCTGGAAAATGTAATTTGCCGTTTTGTTGGGATAGCAATTCATTATCTTCCAAAAGATGTAATAAGTAATTGAAATTTTGTTGATGCTGATTTTCTACTTTTGGCATGTCTGTTGTTAAATCGTTTGAATGGGAAATAACATAATTCAATGCAGTCAAACCTTTTGCAAAATTATTGATTCCTTTTACCAATTTTTCCCATAACTCAGGCAGATTCCGTTGAGCCTGACGGTTAATCTTATAACCTTTGCGAACAGGATAGCCGTATAACTGCAAATAATCCTCAATTTTTATTTTTGAAGGCTGTAATACAAACTGCTCATTATTTTCTAAAAGTAAAATCCGATTATCCTTAGCTGTAAAATAAAATACGGGATAACCTTCATCACGAAACATGCCATAAGCCCCGATTGCCATTAATTTGGTGCCGCCTGTAACATTCAAAGCTACTTTTTGTTTATCAATGTTTAAGAGCAGGTTGAAAATCTCTTCACGTACACTCTGGATATCATATTCATCATGCAAATCAAATATTTGAACCTTGACACAGCAACGGTTTTTCATCACTTCGGCTAACGTTTCCGCCTTTTTTTTCATTGGTTCCGTAGCCAATAAAATAACCTCTTGAGGGCGAAAATCTTCCGCCAAAACCGGAATAAAATTCGGTAACGCTTGATCCGATACCAAGCATACATGTACATCAAACTTTTTCATCCTTATTATTCCTTTCATTTTTTCATATATACAATCAATCCCACGCCCGAACATCAAAACGACGCAGACATGCGCCCATTCTGTTCATTTCATCGGCAGAATATTCCGAACCCCGCAACTGTAATTTCTGCGGCAGTTGCAGAAAATAAAAAGCCGCACCCTTCACACATACCTCTGCCGCCAAGTGCAAAGGCAACGTTCCCAATACCACATCACCGGCCTCTACCTTTGCCGTATCCAAATGCGGCAGGAAGCAATCAACCTTCCACTCAGTTTGATGCTGAATCCACTCGACTGCCCCTTGATGGCGTGATACAAAATAAATCATATTTTATATTTAACTTAACTCAAACAAAACGAATCAGATTCTCATCCGTCGCCAACCGGTAAGACTTATGATTATATTCGCCTATACTTTCAATAAAAAACAACGCTGCGCGTCCTTGCAGTTTGTCTTCAAGCCTCTTTTTCAAACGCGAACTGACTTCTTGGACAATTCTTTTATCAGATTGAAATTTTTTTAACTGCCGTTCAACTTCCGCTTTAGCTTCAGCGGATTCCGAACGCAATTTCGGCTTTACCTTCACTAAAAAATTTAATACCTCTTCCGCAAAATCCATATCATCTTGTTTAGCCCGACCCGTTAAATGCAAACAACGGGTTGGCTGATGTTTTTTAAAATGAGCAAAAGCCGCATAAATAGCAAAATCTTGATGAGCCAGCTGAAATTCAGCACCTCCGCAACAAATAGTGCGCTCCGCAACATTAATTTCCAAATCAAACTGCAAAAGATCGCGTTGCGTCAGCTCAACCGCTTCCAAGTAATTCCAATCATCTTTCAACAGCGGCGCAGATAAATTTTCACGCATCCGTACAAACGGAATATCTGCCAACATCACTTTAGCTTCCGCAGCATTCCTCATTCCCAATTTCGTATTTAGAAACCGGTCATCTTTATTCGGATAATAAAACTCAGGATGTTGTTCGAAAGCTTCCTCTACCAAAACATGCGATAAATGGTCTTGGCTTCTGCCAAACAAAGACAACGCATAGCCAATATAAAACCCCATTGATTTCCTACCGCCTGCAATCGATACATGCAATTCTGTTTCTTCATGGCTGCATAAATGATAAATAAACCGGACGATTTGATCGGCGGCCCAATCATTCTCTTCAGGAGTACGAATATCTGCCAAAGGAACATTTGATTTATCGGCAATGACCTGAACAGTATCTTCATCAAAACGAATGGCAGGCAGAGCATATTCCTCGCACAAACGATGGAAAAAACCATGTTTTCCCAAAAGATTATCAACAATCTGCCTTTTGCCGATTGATGTCGTCAACACCCAAACCTCATTAGGAATCCAGCTTTTCTGCCGATATAGCGCAAATAGTGTTTCCGTGATAATTTGTGGCGACATTCCCGTAACGGCAACCAAAATCTTCTTTCTATCCAATTTCATACCCCAAATAACGAATAATCATACACACAAAATAAATCATATTCTGCCCTATGGAAATTAGCCTGGCCCATAAATTTACAACACAAACGACAGGAGACCTTTGCAAAATTCCCCAAAATCCCC